>JBIOWL010000420.1:0-10720 GCA_044868645.1 Aestuariivirga sp. | reverse complement strand
CGGATGGCGCGCTGGCCTGCGCCGTGATGCACATTCTGTTCCGTGATGGATATGCCAATTGGGATTACTTGCGGAAATACACGGATTGCCCAGAAGAGTTGGAGCAGCATCTCAAGACGCGCACGCCTGCATGGGCGTCCGCCATCTGTGGCGCGCCCGTGGCCACCATCGAGAAACTGGCGAAAGCCATCGGGACAACGCCGCGTACTTACTTCCGCATCGGCTATGGCTTCTCGCGTTCGCGCAACGGCGCGGCGAACATGCATGCGGTTGCCTCAATTCCCGCTGTGACAGGCGCGTGGCTGCATGAGGGCGGTGGGGCGCTGCATTCCAACAGCGGTATTTACAAATGGAACAAGACGTTGATTGAAGGTCTTGATGCGGCGCGCAAGCTCGACCGTTACATCGACCAGAGCCGCATCGGTGCAGCGCTCATGGGCGATCCTCACGACCTTGCGGGCGGGCCACCGATCAAGGCGCTGTTCATCCAGAACACCAATCCGGTTTCGGTTGCTCCCGACCAGAACAAGGTGAAGCAGGGTTTTGCACGCGAAGATTTGTTCACGGTGGTGCATGAGCAGTTCATGACCGAGACGGCGAAATATGCCGACATTGTGCTTCCTGCGACGATGTTTCTCGAACATGACGATGTCTATCAGGGTGGCGGGCACCAGCACATCATGTTCGGCAGGAAGCTGGTGGAGCCGCCTGGCGAATGCCGCAGCAACCATGAGGTTCTCGTCGAGATTGCCAAGCGTGTCGGCGCAAAGCATCGCGGCTTCGAGATGAGCCCGCGCGAGATCATCGACTGGACCATGCAGCACTCGAAAAAGCCCAGCCTTGATGTACTCGATGCAGAAAATTGGATCGATGTTCAGCCCGATTTCGAGACCGCTCACTGTCTCAACGGATTTGGCCATTCCGATGGCAAATATCATTTCCGCGCGGATTGGGCCGCTGTGGGGCGCTGGCAGTCACCATCGGGAGAGCTTGGCCCGGTCGCAGACATGCCGGTGCTGCCTGACCATTGGGATGTGACAGACCGAGTAACAGCGGAAACGCCATTCCGCCTCACCACAAGCCCGGCACGCGCTTTCCTCAATTCCTCCTTCAATGAAACACCATCGAGCCTCAAGAGGGAAGGGCGGCCGACTGTATTCGTTCATCCGGATGATCTTTCGCGCATTGCGTTGAGCGATGGCCAGAAGGTTGTGCTCGGCAATTCACGCGGGCAGGTGACGCTGCATGCAAAAGCCTTTGAAGGCGTACAGTGTGGCGTGCTGATAGCGGAGTCCATCTGGCCGAACGCGGCCTATGAGGATGGTTGCGGCATCAACTCGCTGGTAGGGGCTGATCAGCCCGCGCCGTCTGGCGGTGGCGTCTTCCACGATATCTCAGTGTGGATCAGGGCGGCGTAGTGTTCGGCAGGTTGCCGTGTATTGTTGTAAGGTGAGGGATCTCAGGTAACTTCACATTGATATAGGTTGTGCGGCAAAACTTCGAAGCACGTTCCAAAAGCTGAATCCTCCGTGAACGGAGCCTTCAGCACCAACTCATCCGCACCCTGATAAATTTGCTCCTATCATGGTTTTGGCGCATTTCCGCCCCCAGAGAGCCGGATATCATCCGTATACGGCACAATGTGAGCGGGGATTCGGCACCTCGTTAACGGGGCATTAAGATGTTTGATGCGACGCAACGCATTGAAAAGAATCACTTTCCAGCCAAGTGGAATCAGTCCACTGTGTCAGCCATGGTTGTGCCCAGAGCCCCGTCGAGGCTGTTTGTGCTGAAGCTTATTGCCGCTGCCATCGCATTGGCAACCATCGCCCCCATGGTGGTTCTGGCAAGCCAGGTCTAGCGCAGCTTCGCGATGCGCTCCGCCAGGAGCGCGAAGAAACCGTCGGCATCGATGCCACGGCACACGGTGGCGTTAGCCTTGCGCTCCGTCACCCGCCACCAGTCAATCACAGTCATGCCCATGGTGAGCTCGCTCTCGCACTCGATTGCGACGTTCACTTCGCGTGAGGTGAAGAGCCCCGGCCTCAAGAGCCAGGCGATGACGCATGGATCATGCAAGGGCCCGCCATCGGTGCCGTATTTCTGCTCATCGAAACGTTCGAAGAAATCCAGAAGCTCAGCTACGGCAGGGCCGGATTTATTCGCCATTTTGCGAAACTTCTCGATCCGGGCACGGGTGGTCAACGCCTGATGGGTGCAGTCGAGCGGAATGAGTGTGATTGGTATTCCGGCCTCAAAGACCAACCGCGCGGCCTGCGGGTCCACATAGATATTGAATTCGGCGGCGGGTGTAGTGTTGCCACCTTCGAAGAAACCCCCGCCCATAGCGACGATCTGCTTGATGCGTGAGGCGACGCGTGGCTCCCGCACCAGGGCAAGACCGATATTGGTGAGGGGGCCAAGCGTGCAGAGGGTTACGGTGCCGGCTGGGCGCTCCATCAGTGTTTCGACGATGAAGTCGACCGCGTGTTGCTTCTGCAAGGGCATTTTGGGTTCGGGTAACACGGGGCCATCAAGGCCAGTCCTGCCGTGAACGTGCTCTGCGGTGACGAGAGAGCGCAACATGGGGCGGATGGCGCCGGAATAGACCTTGGTGTCGGGCTTGCCCGCCAGTTCGCAGATCTTGCGGGCGTTCACCTCCGTCAAGGCAAGGGGCACGTTGCCGGCAACCGCCGTGATGCCGAGAATTTCAAATTCCGGAGAGGCGAGCGCCAGGAGAATGGCAACTGCGTCATCCTGGCCTGGGTCTGTGTCGATTATGATGGGAAGGGACATGGAACAACCCTGGAAAAGAAGGTTGCTTAGCTTGCTTTGAGGCGACGGAAAAGCGGTTTGCCTTGCTGACATGTTGCTGACAACATGCTGTCAGCAGGATTGCAGTAGTGATTGACCATGCGCAGGGCAGACAGGCTTTTGAAGGTTATCCAGATCTTACGGCGGCACCGCAGACCGGTGCGCGGCCAGATGATGGCCGAGGAACTGGAGGTTTCTCTGCGCACGCTCTACCGCGACATTGCCGACCTCATCACCGATGGCGTGCCAATCCGCGGCGAGGCGGGCGTGGGCTATGTCCTGGGCGAAGGCTATGACCTGCCGCCATTGATGTTCAACGCGGATGAGCTTGAATCGGTGATGCTGGGCCTGCGCTGGGTGATGCGTAGGGGTGATCATGCCCTGGTACGGGCCGCGCAAGATGCGGTGGCGAAGGTGGGCGCAGTGCTGCCCAAGGATTTGAGACCTGTGCTGTTCGATGCGGCCCTGATCGTGCCGCCGAACTGGCGCGGGGTTGCCGACAAGATCGATGTGGCAGAGCTGCGGCGGGCGGTCCGCGAGCAGCGCAAGGTGAAGATCACCTATGCGGACGAACAGGGAAAGCTGACGGAAAGAGTAATATGGCCCATCGCCATTTCATATTATGAGGCGCAGCGGCTGGTGGTTGGGTGGTGCGAGCTCAGGACAGACTTTCGGTCCTTCCGAGCGGATCGCATGCTGGCGGCGGAAGCTTTGGTGGATCGCTATGTCGAGAGGCGCAAGGCTTTGCTCAAGCGCTGGCTGGAGCAAGAGACGGGATCGGGACGCTCCATTCAGTCCGATGTCCTCATGTGAATCTTGCCCGAGGCCACGAGAGCCAAGGCTTTCACATAGAGCGGATGTTCTATTTCCAAAACACGGGCAGCCAGTGTTTCAGCTGTGTCATTCGGCAGAACTGGAACTGCGGCCTGGGCAATGACAGGACCGGAGTCAAGTTCCGGCGTTACGAAATGGACGGAAGCGCCATGGTGCTTTGCTCCATCTGCCAGGGCGCGTTCATGGGTGTGGGTTCCTTTGTAGGCAGGTAGAAGTGATGGGTGAATGTTCAGCATACGGCCGCGCCAGTGATCCAGAATTGCAGGCGTCATCACCCGCATGAAACCGGCGCAGCAGACGAGGTCGATCTCGTGTGAGACCAATGCCTGGTGAAGTGCGGCATCAAATTCCTCCCGCGAGGAATAGTGCTTGTGGTCAATAACTTGCGTGGAAATATTCGCGGCTTTGGCGAAGTCCAGCCCTGCGGCATCAGACCTGTTGGAAATCACAAATACAATCTCGGCAGGGTATTCCGGATTCCGTGCCGCCTCAATGAGGGCATGCATGTTGGAGCCACGGCCTGAAATCAGGATGGCGGTGCGCTTCCTTTTCATCAATCCAATTGACCCAGATAACGCACCTGCGGTTCGCGGCCTTTGCGGGCTGCGACCTTGCCCAACACGCTCACTTTTTCACCCGCGCGCCTGAGAGTTGCCATAGTTGCCTTCACATCCTTTGCGGAAACGACAACAGTCATGCCGATGCCGCAGTTGAAGGTGCGCAGCATTTCACTTTCGCTGACACCACCCTGTTGCCGCAGCCACTGAAACACCGGGGGCAGTTCGTGTTGTGGCAGATCGATCTCGGCCACCATGCCCTTGGGTAACACGCGCGGGATATTCTCGGTGAAACCGCCGCCGGTGATATGGGCCAGCGCCTTGATCGCATGGCCCTTCTTCAAGGCCCTGAGAATGCTTTTCACATAGATGCGCGTAGGTACCAGCAATGCTTCGGAAAGAGACTTTGAGGAATCAAAAGGCGCAGGTGCCGAAAACGGCAGGCCTGATACTTCAACGATCTTGCGGATGAGCGAATAGCCATTGGAGTGTGGGCCGGTGGAAGCAAGGCCGAGGATGATATCGCCGGGTTTCACATCTCTGCGCGGAAGAATCTTTTTGCGCTCGACGGCGCCGACCGCGAAGCCTGCAAGGTCATAATCGCCACCATGATACATGCCGGGCATTTCAGCGGTTTCGCCGCCGATCAACGCACAGCCCGCCTGCCTGCAACCTTCGGCAATTCCGGCGATCACTTCGCGGGCCGCAGTGACATCGAGTTTTCCCGTGGCATAATAGTCGAGGAAGAACAGGGGTTCGGCACCCTGCACGACAAGATCATTGACGGACATGGCAACGAGATCGATGCCAACGCCCCGATGGATGCCAGCATCGATGGCGAGTTTGAGTTTGGTTCCAACGCCGTCATTGGCTGCCACCAGCACGGGATCGCGAAAACCACAGGCCTTGAGATCGAAAAGGCCGCCGAAACCGCCGAGGGCTGCATCCGCGCCCTTCCGGCGCGTGGATTTCGCGAGCGGTTTTATGGCATCGACAAGGGCGTTTCCGGCGCTGATATCAACTCCGGCATCCGCATAGGAAAGGCCGTTTGTAAGTGCTTGTTTGCCGCCGCTCATGCCGCTAGTTTGCCCCACAATTTATGCTACTGCTTTGCAGGGGCGTGATAGCCCATGTGGCCGCGTCCGACAAAGCCCGAATGGATGTAATGGGGACAATTTCCAGCATTTTTCGCATTGTATTGGTGGTGATTCTGTGTGCGCTTACCGCGAGCGGGCCGGGCCGCTTTGCGATGGCCGCCGGCATCATCGAGACCAGCCCCTTTGCGGTTCCTGGCGTTGCCGTGGATGTCACCGCGCCCGATGCGACTTCTGCCAAGAACCAGGCGCTGGTTGATGCGCAAATGAAGGCCTTTGTGCTGCTGGCGGAGCGGCTCGGCTCACCCGAACTGGCCCAGGAGGTTTCGCGATTCGACACGAAACAGGTGCTGCCCTACCTCAAATCACTCTCCATTGAAGAGGAACTGATTTCGCCCGGCCGCTATCAAGGCAAACTCACTGTGCGCTTCCTGCCTGAAAAGATTCGCGCGCTCTACCGCGATTACGGCGTGAAGGTTTCGGTAGAGCAGGGGCCGAGCTTCCTCATCCTGCCGGTTTGGACGGATAATGGGGTGCAGGTCATGTGGGGCGATACGCCGTGGCATAGGGCCTTCCAATCGTTGAATGCCCAGCAATCGGCCATTCCACTCTTCGTGCCGCTGGGCGATGCGGAGGATCGTTCCACCATAAGTGTTACGGACGCCATCAATGATGACAAAGTTAAGCTTGAAGCCATTCGCAGGCGTTATGACGCCTCGGTAGTGGTCGTAGCCTATGGCGAGGCGGCGGAGGGCGGGGTGCGTGGGCGCCTGTTCGGGGAATCGCCGCTGGGCCGGCTCAACTTTGACAAGGTCTATATCGCGGAAACGGGAACCATTGATGACTCAGCGGCCCTTGCGGCGCAGCGTTTCCATGCCGTGATGTTAGAGAAGTGGCGCTCCGGCGGATACCAGGTCTCGGCCGAAGACGGTGGCGGGGAAGGCGGCAGCGGCAATGTACTCAGCGTTTCGGTGCCGTTTGCCGGACCATCCGAATGGAACGGCTTGCGTTCGCGCATCCTGTCCACGCCTGGGATTCTCAGCCTTGATGTGTCGTCGCTGGGCGGCGATGGCGCGGTTGTGAATTTGTCCTATCTGGGAACGCTTGAGGAGATGCAGTCGTCGTTCCAGGCAACGGGCCTGCAGCTGGCGCGGGTCGGCGGCGTGTGGGTCGTGACGCAGACGCAATTGTGATGGTGGTCGCGATGCCGGTCAATGCACCCAATCTCATCACCATCTGCCGGATCCTGCTCGTGCCACTGACGATCTGGCTCATGCTCAGCGGCGCCTTTGCCTTCGCCTTCGGCGCTTTCATACTTGCCGGACTCTCAGACGCCGTTGATGGATTTCTCGCGCGCCGGTTTCAACTGCAGACCGAGCTTGGCGAGATTCTCGATCCCATCGCAGATAAGGCGCTGCTGGTTTCGATATTTGTGGCGCTCGGCATTCTGGGGCACCTTCCTGCCTGGCTTGTGATCCTTGTTGCCACCCGGGACGTGCTCATCGTTGGCGCGGTTGTCATATCCTGGTTCATGGAACGGCCGGTTCCCATGAAACCCCTGTGGATTTCGAAAGTGAACACAACAGGGCAAATCCTTCTCGCCGGGGCAACGCTGGCCGCTCTCGGTTTTGGTCTTGACCTTGAGCTGCTGCTGGCTGCCGGCATTGTCATCACCGCAGCACTCACCACGGCTTCCGGAGCCATCTATTTGCGCAACTGGACGCGCCACATGAGCGGCGGCCAAGGGGGAGAGACGCCATGACCTTGCAACGGCAGGCGGGCTTCTGGCTCGGCGCACTCCTGGCGCTGGCGGCGTTGCTGTGGTTGTTCCAGGACATACTGCTGCCGTTCATCGCTGGGTTTGTCCTTGCCTATTTTCTCGATCCCGTAGCTGACCGGCTGGAAAGGATGGGCCTGCCACGGCTTGCGGCCACTCTGGTGATACTGGTTGTTGCAGTGGCCGCCGTTGTACTTGCGGTGCTGCTGCTTGCGCCCGTCCTGGCGGACCAGGCGCTGAAGCTCGCGGTGGATTTGCCGGTGCTGATCAAGAGCCTGATCGCGCGCATCGAGGAGGTGACACCGCAATCGGTCAAGGATTTGCTGGCGAGATCGGGCAGCGGCGCAGCGGGCTCGATTGGCGATATGGCATCCAAGATTACAGGCTGGCTGGTGACCGTGCTGCAATCGCTGCTGACGGGCGGGCTGGCGCTGGTCAACATCCTGTCGCTCTTGGTTGTGACGCCCATTGTGGCGTTTTACCTCTTGCTCGACTGGGATCATCTTGTGGAGAAAGTGGACAGTTGGCTGCCACGCGATCACTTGGAAGAAATCCGGGGTATTGCGCGAGGCATCGATACGGCCATGGCGGGATTCATCAGAGGGCAAGGCACTGTCTGCCTGTTGCTCGGGATTTTCTACGGCATCGGCCTGTCGCTGGCGGGGTTGCGGTTCGGGTTGGCCATCGGGATTGGCGCGGGGCTTTTAAGTTTCATCCCCTATGTGGGTGCGATCATCGGTGGCGTATTGGCGATTGGCGTTGGCCTCGTGCAGTTCTGGCCGGATTACACTATGATCCTGGTGGTCATCGGCATCTTTGCTGTGGGCCAGTTCATCGAAGGTAATTTCCTGTCGCCCAAGCTGGTAGGCGGCTCCATCGGGCTTCATCCGGTGTGGCTGATCTTCGCGCTCTTTGCCTTCGGCTATCTGTTCGGTTTTGTTGGGCTTCTGCTAGCCGTGCCCATGGCGGCGGCAACAGGCGTTCTGGTTCGCTATGGGCTGGGGCGCTATCTCAAGTCGAAGCTCTATCGCGGCGTACCGGTAGCCGACGACATTCCGAAGGCCTTGCCGGCTGCGGGACGGCGGGCGCAGCGCAAGGTCTAGGCGTTTGGGCAAGCAACTTGTTCTAGATCTGCCGCTCCGCCCCGCCATGGGCCGGGATGACTTCCTTGTCGCGCCATCCAATGCGGCGGCTGTTGCACTCATTGATCAGTGGCCGCGCTGGCCGTCCTACGGCGCAATTTTGTTGGGGCCCCGTGGCAGCGGTAAAAGCCATCTGGCGACCGTGTGGCAGCAGAGGGCGGGCGCCCAGATCATCGAAGCGTCTGCCTTACGGGAAGAGGGGGTGCCTGCGGCGTTATCGAGCAAGGCGCTGGTGATCGAGAACCTTTCGACACCGCCACTAGATGAGGCCGCGCTTTTCCACTTGCTCAATCTCGCCAGGGGAGAAGGGGCGTCAGTTCTGTTCACAACTATCCAACCCGTTGCGGCTCTTGCACTCGAGGTGCCGGATCTCGTGTCGCGGCTCAGCGCCCTGCCGGTCGCGGCCATTGCGCCGCCAGATGATTCATTGTTGCGGGGCGTGCTGGTGAAGCATTTTTCCGACCGGCAGATTGCCGTGGACGAAGCACTTGTCAGCTATCTCCTGGCCAGAATGCCACGGTCCCTTGATATGGCCCGGCAGGTCGTCGCCGCCATTGACGCCGCAGCGCTGGAACAGAAGACAGAGGTGACACGGGCCTTTGCCGGCAAGGTGCTGGCGCGGCTCATACAGCCGGAATTGGGTTAACGGTGGATTCACGCGCGTTTTTGCAAAACTGTCACATTCGCCTAACATGGTAAGCTATGGACGGTTCTTCGACACCAACGATCACGCTTGACCAGCCTTCGCGCTTCTTCAACCGCGAACTGAGCTGGCTTGGCTTCAATCTCAGGGTTTTGGAGGAGGCGCGGAACCCGAATCACCCGTTGCTGGAGCGCTTACGGTTCCTGTCCATTTCCGGCAGCAATCTCGATGAATTCTTCATGGTGCGGGTTGCAGGTCTTGTTGGCCAAATGCGCGAACAGGTGGCGGAAATCAGCCAGGACGGCCGCACGCCTGCCGAACAGCTGGCGCTCATTCACGAATTGGCCGAGGCGCTCCTTGCTGAACAGGACCGGCGCTGGCTGCAGCTCCGCGATGAATTGCGCCAGAACGGCATAGCGATCATCGAGGCAAACGAGCTGGGACGGGCCGATGTCACATTTCTTGACCATCGCTTCCTTGAACAGATTCTCCCGGTCGTCACGCCCATCGCCATTGACCCGGCGCATCCCTTTCCATTTGTGCTGAACCGGGGCTTCGTGCTGGCCGCCGAACTGCGCAACCGTGAAACCGGTGAATTGATGCGCGCCCTCCTGCCCATCCCGGCGCAGCTCGAGCGCTTCATTCGGCTGCCTGGCAAGGATGTGCGCTTCATGCCGCTGGAAGCGATGCTGGCGCATTACCTGCCACGTTTGTTTCCCGGATATGACGTGGAAGGTGACGGACTTTTCCGCATCATCCGGGACAGTGACATTGAAATCGAAGAAGAAGCCGAAGACTTGGTGCGGGTGTTCGAGACGGCGCTGAAGCGGCGGCGGCGCGGCAATGTCATCCGGATGGAAGTCGATGCCGGCATGCCGCAGTCGCTCGTCAATTTCATCGCGGCTGAACTTGAGGTCACTCCCGACATCGTCGTGACCAGCAAGGGCCTTGTTGGCTATGCGGATACCTCGCGGCTCATCCTCGATGAACGACCTGATCTCAAGTTCAAGCCCTTCGTGGCGCGGTTTCCCGAGCGGGTGCGCGATCATGGTGGAGATATCTTTGCAGCGGTGCGCCAGAAGGATTTCGTGGTGCATCACCCTTACGAGTCCTTCGATGTTGTGGTGCAGTTCATCCGGCAAGCGGCCATGGACCCGGATGTGGTTGCCATCAAGCAGACGCTCTACCGTACATCGCGGGATTCTCCCGTTATTGCCGCGCTGGCCAAGGCGGCAGAAGCCGGCAAGTCCGTCATGGCGCTGGTGGAACTCAAAGCCCGCTTTGATGAGGAAGCCAACATCCAATGGGCGCGTGATCTTGAACGGGCAGGGGTGCAGGTGGTCTTCGGCTTCATCGAGCTCAAGACCCATGCCAAGGTGTCCATGGTGGTGCGGCGCGAGTCGTCCGGCATGCGCACCTATGTGCATTTCGGCACCGGCAACTATCACCCGATCACTGCTAAAATCTACACGGACCTTTCGTTCTTTACCTGTGATCCGGCATTGGCGCGGGATGCGGCGCGGCTGTTCAACTTCATTTCAAGCTATGCGAAGCCCGAAGAGTTGGAGCGCATTTCGCTTTCTCCCATCAACCTGAAGACCCGGCTGCTTGAACATATTGAAGAAGAGATCGCCCATGTGGCGGAGGGGCGGCCCGGCAGCATCTGGGCCAAGATGAATTCCCTGGTTGACCCTGATGTCATTGATGCGCTCTACCGGGCATCCCAGGCAGGGGTCAGCATCGATCTTGTGGTGCGCGGGATATCTTGCCTGAGGCCGGGGGTGCCAGGTCTTTCAGACAACATACGCGTCAAAAGCATCATTGGCAGGTTCCTGGAACATTCGCGCATCGTCTGCTTT
>JBIOWL010000419.1:0-12404 GCA_044868645.1 Aestuariivirga sp. | reverse complement strand
ATGCGCAGCTGTTTGCCGCTGTCGGGTAGCGAAGTCGACAAGTTGGGGTGAGGTGCGTTCATATGCCGTGCTCTGGGAAAGGGGGCAAACTATACGCGGAAGTCAAACTGTCAATGTTTGCGGGCCGGTATGGCAAACCGGCCGTCCGGGGCCTCTCGGAAGCACCGAGGGCGGGCCGCCGGGCATGCTGGTTAACCAACGCGCGTGGCATATCTTGGCATCCGCCGCACTCATCACCTAGGGTTGCCTGGCGCGTTGGCCCATTATTAAGTGCAGGAGCCAGCGCGACATTTTGGCTTGCCTTGAGAAATGCCTCAAGCATTACAACGGACAATTCGGGCTTCTTCCAGTATCTGCTGAGCTTTGATTTGGATTGCAACTGCCTGACAGACCTGAAACTCCAATGTAATGTTGCATTGCAACGAAAGTATGCCTATTTTTCTGCACCAGAGCGGGCCTGCAATTCCAAGTGTAGTGAGCAATGACAGCAATAATTCCTGAAAGCAGGTTCACAAACGACAAAGTGACACCGTTGCGCGTTAACGGCGCGGCTGCCGCCAGCACGCCCGCTCCGGAAATCGAGCTGACTGAATACCAACCGCTTGGTGTCGGCATCCCGGATGTTGTTGCGGTCGTTCGAAGGCACCTCAGGCTCATCACTTCCATTGTGTTAGGCGCGACTCTGCTGGCGGTCTTGGCCTGTCTTTTCCTTACGAAAATCTATACGGCTTCATCCACACTGGTGCTCGAACGCAGGGATATCCGGCCGTTCGAAACGGACCTTGCCCAAACATTGGAGCGCGATAAGTCTGCAGCGGAAACAGAGATGGACGTGCTGCGCTCGCGCCAGTTTGCTGGGCGTGTGGTGGACGAGTTGGAACTCGTCTCAAACCCGGAGTTCAACCCGCAAGCCAACGCCTCGCAGAACCAAACGGGTTTGTCCGGGTTGCTGAGCAATATTCTCGGCCTGCTCGGCGTCAAACAAGCCGCAGACGGCCAGGACAATGCAAGGACCGCCGAAATCCAGCGGGACAATGCCGTTTCCAAGCTGCTCTCTCATCTCAATGTAAGCCGCTCCGGTGAGAGTCTGGCGGTTAGGGTCCAAGTGTCGAACAGCAGTCCGAAGCTTGCTGCAAAGATCGCCAATACTGTCGCAGACGCCTATGTGCGATCTTCCCTCGAATTCAAGCAAAGCGCTCGCGTTGCGGACAAGGCGCGAGCAATACGTTCTGGTGGTGCGGTTGCTTTCTTGCGCGAGCGAACCGCCCAGCCCTTGCTGATCACGCTACGCGGCGAAGAAGCAAGGCTGGCAAAAGAGCGCGAGGAGCTGGCTAGCCGCTACGGCAGCAATCACCCCAAGATGATCGGCTATGATTCCCAAATAGGGAGCGTCAGGCGGATGATCGACGACGAAGTCGAAAGAATCCTCCAGGACCTCGAAATTGATGCCCTTAAGCCAAGCGCACGCATTGTTTCTAAAGCTGCGGTACCGACCACGCCGTCATTTCCCAAGCCACAAATCATCGTTCCCGGCGTGTTTGCTGGTTCTGCTTTGCTCGCTTTTCTTCTTGCCCTTGTTCTTGAGGTAACAGACAACAAGATTCGCAGCGGTTCGCGTGTTCCTCAATTACTGCGGATTCCAAACCTCGGCTATGTGCCCAGATTGGCGTCCGCGGGCGCAGCATCAAGGACGGCCGGCTCTGAAAACGGTGAGGACATTCAGCAATCTGTCTTCGACGAGGCCATACGGTCAATCTATCTCGCGTGCCGCGCACCAGGCTCCACGAGACAGTTGAACTTTGTCCTGGTTTCCGCCTGCCTCGATGACCCTGCCAGCGCTGCCACTGCCTGGGGCTTGGCGGCAGCGGGAGCTGCGGAAGGCCGGAAGGTCATTTTTGCAAACCTCGATCCGTCGCAGCGCGAAGGAGTTAAAGCGGCAGCCAAGGACCGCGTAAAGCGGTTTCTGAAGAATGATATATCGCTGGCAGCTCTCATTGGCGAAGCTTCCAAAACAGTGGGAAACACAAACCTGGTGGATGCCACCGACGAACTGAGTGAGCTGAGCCACACATTGAACTCAAAAAATCTGCGCAACGTTTTGGTTTCACTCCGGCGCATAGGCCACGACCTTATAGTTCTCCATGCTCCTCCGGTCCTTGTCGTCAGTGACGCCATTTGGCTTTCACAACTGGTCGATGGCGTGTTGTTGACGATCACTTGGGGCCGTACGACCGAGAAAGAACTTGTTGATGCAGTGACGGAACTCCGCGTGAACGGGGCGCCCATCATAGGAACTCTGATTGATGACGTGGATCCCGTCGTTCAGTTTCGTGATGGCTATGGTGGTAGGTTGACTTACTACAGACAAACCCGAAGCCACTTGGGAAGCCGGGCGTAAAGAGCCGTTGCGCTGAAGGCGTGGATGTCTGCAGTCTCTTGGCTGATGATCCTCTGCGGAAAATTTTCCGGTGTTCACGCTGAATGTTACTGCCGCCGCGCTGAAGGCACTGGCAACGGTTCAATAAAACACGCTCATGAACACACGTAAAATTTTTGGCGGTGTTGCTTTCTTTCAACAGCGTCTCCCGGCAAGGCGTGTTTACCATAACCGGTCGGATCTGGTTATCTCATTAGAATCAATGAATTGCGGGGTGCAAGCGGTGAGGCGGAAAACGCAACGGCTTCATGTCGTTAATGATTTGCTTCAAATGCGGAGAATCTACGTTGTATTTGAGCAGTTGCCGAACTAGGCTGTTTTTGCGGCGCCGTGGATGAAAGAGGGAGTCCTCGGCATACAAGAAGCAAGAATTGTGAGGGGCGTCATGGTGGTATCCAACAATGTGTCAAGGTCAGTGGATTGACAGGGCCCAGGTTCAATTTTCGAAACAAACGTCAAACAAGACTGGTCAAGCGAAAGGCTCAACGAAGCTTCGCAAGGCCCAACTAAGCCAAAACGTTCGGACGGATCGTGCCTGCAACGATCCTGTTCACAACAGCCTTAGTATCGAACGCGGTGATTTTTGTGTGCCTGCAGCGGTCGGCGCTTGCCGAGATGGCACGTCACTTGCTTATGCAATGACTGAAATCAAATTCGCAGGTCGTCTGTCGTTTCAGCACAGCCGCGCAGCGAGTTCTTTTGCCGCGTAGCGGCAAAGGTACGAACTGGCAAACGCAATAGCATTCTTTCTTGGTCGGTTTCATGAAGTTGAACGGAGTACATAGACCCAAGTCCTATACCGCCGGCAGTCCGATCATGGACTCCGCCGGCGAAGGATGGAGATTCAATATAGTTCTGCGTCCGCTTCGGAAGTTGGCCTCGAAAGTTGCCGGTCGTGCCAAGGCACAGTTCAAGGCGCTCAGCCGTGCAAGGCGCCTTTACCTTGCCGACCTGGCCCTTGCTGCCCTGGCGATGTTTGCTGGTGGTGCCTTCCGTTATGGCCAGGAGCTGTTTTTCGATGCCGGTGCCGACCGGCTCTGGGCGCTTGAGCTTGCAGCTGCCGCGTTCGTTGCGGTTTGCGCAATTATATTCCCCCTCTCGGGACTGTACCGGAGGAACTGGAATTACGCTTCCCTGTCGGAATTGTTCGTAGTCGTCAGAGCCGTCAGCCTGGCATCCTTGCTGTTCGTGTCCTTGATGTTCTTGTTCACGCGTCTCCAGCTTATTCCGAGATCCGTGATTGCCATTGAATTTCTTCTGCTCTCGCCGATGCTGATGGCCATTCGCTTGAAATCCCGGATGGCCGAGCTTCCTATCTTTAGCGGCCGCCACACGGGATTGCTTCGCAAGAAGAACGTAGAGACAGTCCCCGTGTTGCTGGTTGGTGTCTGTTCTGCAGCGGATTTGTATTTGCGCGCCCTGCAGCGCGATCCATACGCAAGCTATGAGCCTGTTGGCATTCTTGATGATTCGCCTGAACAGTCCGGTCTTTCACTGCGCAATGTCCCGGTGTTGGGCGGGCTCGCGGATTTCGAGAATGTATTTGCTGACCTCGACGCCCAGCGCCGGCGTCCACGGCACCTTATCTTCGCGGAAGCATTGGTGCAGCATGATGAGAATACAGTACAAAAATTGATGGAGAGCGCTGAACGATTCGGCATTGCTGTATCGAAGTTGTCGTCTGCAACCGAACTCCGCAGCGCAACCAGCTCCAGCAGGTTTGAACTCAGAACCATCGAGTTGACGGACCTTCTGGAGCGCCCTCAAAAGGCATTGGACCGCGCCGCCATAGCAAGGCTCGTCTTTGGTTGCCGTGTACTCGTGACTGGCGCTGGCGGCTCCATCGGGGCGGAACTGGTGCGCCAGATTGCGGCTTTTGGACCGGCCGAGCTCATCTTGTTGGAGAACTCAGAGTACAACTTGTATCAGATCGACATTGAGTTGGCCGAAAAATTCAAGCACGTCCGCCGCAGTTCCTACATCTGCGACGTGCGCAACGGTGTCCGGGTCAACGAGATTTTTGATCGTCACAGGCCCGACATCGTGTTCCACGCAGCAGCCCTGAAACATGTGCCCATGGTTGAGCTCAATCCATGCGAGGGAATCCTGACCAACGCCATCGGCACCGTGAATATCGCCGAGGCTTCCCGGCGTTGCAAGGTCAAGGCGATGGTTCAGATTTCAACGGACAAGGCGGTAAATACCACCAGCGTCATGGGCGCTTCGAAGCGGTTGGCCGAACTTTACTGCCAGGCTTTGGACCTGGACGGCACCAAGTCAGGGTTCGGCTCGCGTTTCATGACCGTGCGCTTTGGCAACGTGCTCGGTTCCAGCGGCTCTCTCATACCGTTATTCAAGCGGCAGATTGCGCGTGGCGGCCCCCTCACTGTGACCGACCCCAACATGACCCGGTTTTTCATGACTATCCGCGAGGCCGTGGAGTTGACGATGCAGGCTTCCGCCTACGGACTGCAGCAGGGGACGGGCCAAGGTGAGATTTTCGTGCTCGACATGGGCGCTCCGGTCAAGATCATCGATATTGCAAGGAAAATGATCCGCCTTGCCGGCTACAAGCCGGAAATCGACATCAAGATTGACATTATCGGACGCAGGCCGGGCGAGAAGCTCTTTGAGGAGTTGTTCGATAGCACCGAGAAACGCGTGGACTCGCACATACCCGGCGCGCTTGGGGCAATACCCAAGGCGATAGAAGTCAGGCAGCTGCGCGAAGCCTTCATGAAAATTGGCGCGGCGGCCGCGGAAGGCGACGAGGAAACGGCGTTCAAGGTCATTGAAGGCCTTCTCCCGAACTATGTGCGGGAGGCCTCTGCGGATCAGGAAATCAACCATTCGTCAAAACAACATCCGCAGATGGCTGGCGAGAACATTGGCGAGGGGGTAAGAGTTGCCTCATAAGGGCAGAGACTCGGCTCTCCACACCACAGTGGCGAGCAGCGGCACGCCAGGCGTCAGGGAAACTATGAAACAGATGTTCACGGAAGTTGCATTGAAGACTCTGCGCCGGGGATTGTTGTTTGTTTTTATCGCCATTGCGGGGCTTGCTGCTTTGCAGGCGGGTCCGTCATTTGCTGCCGGTGAGGGGTACCGCCTGGATGCTGGCGATATCCTGCAGTTTGATTTTCTTGACGATGAAGAGTTGCCTGTTCTGCTCACCGTGTCGGCAGAGGGTTACGTTCAGGTCCCGCTCTTGGGGCGCCACCTTGTTGGCGGCGCCCCAATCGAGGAAGCGCTGGCCACCTTAAAGAAGAAATTTGTGGAGCAGGGTCTCCTGGTCGATCCCAGGATTGCCCTCTCCGTTTCAGTTTGGAGACCGGTTTTTGTCCTTGGTGATGTGAGAACTCCGGGAAGTTATCCCTTCCAGGCCAATATGACCGCGGAGATGGCTGAAGGCATGGCTGGCGGCCTGCCTGCTGCTGTGAACACGGCGGAAGAACGGGTGCTGGCTCGGGTCCGCCTGGAGGCGTCAATACGGACAGGTTCAACTGAACTTGCCAAGGAAGCGGTGCTGGCGGCGAGGTATTCCGCGCAACTCGCCAACCGTGAAACAATTACGCCGGATGACATCCCGGAATCGATCCGGAAAGTTGTTGATATGGCCCTGTTCAACCAGCTGAAGGCCGGCGAAGAGGATGTGTTGAAGGCGGAGCTTAGTTCGTTCAAGGCGGAAGCCAAATTGATTGACGAGAGCGTTCTCGAAGCAAAACGCCAGCTGGGCATCTTGAACGATCTTGTCGGCAACCAGAAAAAGTCGATCAAGTTCAGCGAAGACGCCCTCAACAGGGCCAACGAGCTGATGAAGAAGGGCTTGAAGACGGTAAACGACATTGACGACTTGCGGCGGCTGTTGGTTGCCGATGAGGGACGGCTGCTTTCCACCCTGTCCGCGATATCGGGATCAAAGCGCGCCCTCAGCACCCTGGACCGCGACAGAGCGCAACTCGAAAACACGCGTGTGAAGGATGCTACGCGCGCAAGACAGGATCACCATGCGAATATCAATAGGCTTCTCGCTGAACGTGCCGGACTTGAGGAGCAACTGCTTCTGGTGGCCAACCTGAGCATTCAGGATGCAACCGAAGTCAAGACCGTTGAGATCAGCTACAAGATCCGCCGCCGTGGTTCGGAGGGGAGCCAGGACATTGCCGCAACGCCCGGCACGCAGATGCACCCTGGGGACGTCTTGATCGTCACCGTCAACCGGGCTGGCGGCGCGCCGGCTGCCACAACCGTTGGCCAGGTTCAAAGCACCAGCGGAACAACTCAGTAGTCTAAGACGCAGCCTGGGCGGACTGCACACTGTAGCGGTCATGCCAGTTGCACAAGAGTTGAATGCCTTCGGCAAAGGACGTTTTTGGCCGGTAGCCCGTCAGGGAGATGAGGCGATCAACGGATGCGAATGTGTCGACGACATCGCCGGGTGCCCTGTCAGCATATTCGATGACAGCCTTTTTCCCGATTGTCTTTTCAAGCTGGGAAATCATCTCGGCGATGGTTACCGGCTTTCCCGAGCCGATATTCACGACACGATGCGGGGCAACCGCGCTCGCGCCGTGGCCTTCGCCCGCAATGGGGACACGGCTGCTCAGGAGTTCGATGGCATCCACGACGTCGCCCACATAGGTGAAGTCCCGTGACATCCTGCCATGATTGAACACCGTGATTTTTTGTCCTGCGCGGATGGCTTCGGCGAATTTATAGGGCGCCATGTCGGGGCGGCCCCATTCTCCATAGACGGTGAAGAAGCGAAGGCCGGTCATGGGTACCTGCGTGAGATGACTGTAGCTGTGGGCTATCAACTCGTTTGCCATCTTGGTGGCGGCGTAAAGAGAGACCGGATGAAACGTTGGCTGCTCCTCCGCCCAAGGCATCTCGGTGTTTGCGCCATAGACCGAACTTGAGGATGCATAGAGAAGATGCTTGGGCGGCTTCATCCGGCACATGTCGAGCAAATTTGTGAAGGCCACAATGTTCGCATCAATATAATCGTGCGGCTTGCTGATGCCTTGCCGCACGCCTGGCTGGGCTGCCAGATGGACGACCAATTCAGGCGCGAATTCCTCATAGTAGGAGCGAAAAGCCGATGCGTCGCAGAGATTGACTGTATCGACTTCAAACCCGTATCTTGATTTCAGATCGGTACACCGGGCCTTTTTCAGGCTTACGTCATAATAGGGAGTGAAGGAGTCGCATCCACGCACGCCGCTCTGACCCTGCTTCAGCAATCTTGCCAATAGATGATAGCCAATCAGGCCTGCTGCGCCGGTCACTAGCACTCGTGTCATCCACAATCTCCGTCCTTCACTTGCGATAATTGACACTTAGCGTGCTTTTTGCCCGCGTGGAACCATGTGGTCGGAAAGTTTTCGTGAGATCATTAACTGAGAGCAGATTCCTGCCGTCAGGATTGCCCGGGTCAGGCCGGCTTCTGCGCCCTGAGATGGGTGGGGCAGTGTTCGCCGGAATCAAGGACCGGAATCATCCGCTCCCAGATGCCGACATTCTTTGCAACGAATGCCTCTCCGACGATCTTTGCAGCTTCGCGGCCGGCTTCGCCCTTCAGCCGCGCAAGCTCGGCACGTGCCTGCTCGCGATACCAACCATTACGCGAAATCGTTTCGCAATGGCAAAAGCCCGCAGCCGTCATGGCATTGAGATAGCGCGAGGGCGTTGCCATGCCGAAGTCAAGGCCTTCGGAGGCGATATAGTCTGCCATCTGCGATGAAATGGTCTCGGTACCGATGAGCCAGTCGGAAGCCAGAAACCATCCACCCGGTTTCAGCACGCGGAATACATCGCGCATCAGCACATGCTTGTCGGGAATATGGACAATGGAATCCTTCGAAAACACCACATCGAATGTGCCGGGCGGAAATGGCAGTGGCCCCGGTACAACTTTCACAAATCCGATGCGATCTGAAAACCCGTGTCTTGCAACAAGCTCGCGTGCATGCTCAATCACCGGGTCTTCCACATCGACGCCGGTGACAAACCCCGCGCCATGTTGTTCGACAAGCGCGATATCAACGCCTCCCGCACCGCAGCCGATATCCAGCACTGAAAGCCCTGCAATGCTGTGACTACCGATCACCCGCGCCACTTCATCACGGCCACCGGGTGAGAGAAAACCCTCCCCCCAAATGGCCTCCAGCATGGTGATCATCTGTTGCGGATAGTGCTCCTCGCCCATGGCCTAGCCTTCAAAACTCCTGTGCCGATGTACCTCGCGTCCCTCGAAGAGCGTCAGAAATACATTTGTGTTGCTGATCTCCTGTGGTGCGCAGGCAAGGATATCCTGGTCGAGGATGATGAGATCGGCCGAAAATCCAGGGCACAAACGCCCGGTGAAATCGCCGCGCCAGCAGGCAGCGGCGGCATTGGCGGTATAGCCCAGCACGCACTCTTCGATGGTGAGCGCTTCCTGCGGCAGGAATGGCTCCAGCGGGCCGTCAGCAAGCGGCACCTGCCGGGTAATGGCGGTTTCCATGATCCTGAAGGGATTGAGCGTGGTGACGGGCCAGTCCGATGACAGGCACCAGGCAGCACCGGCATTCAGCATCTTGCGGAAGGCATAGATATTGGAAAGCCGCGCTCCACCCGCCATGGGCTTTGCAGGATCGGGAATGCCTGGATCATGCCGTGCCCACAAGGGCTGGATGTTCGCCATGGCGCCGAGCTTGGAAAGGCGCGGAATGTCGGTAGGGTCGGTAAGCTGCAGGTGAGCCACCTGATGCAGCGAAGGCCAGCGGCCATTGGCGGCCATCGCGGCTTCAAGTCCATCAAGCGTCACGCGCGCCGCCGCATCACCAATCACATGGGTGTGGATCTGGAACCGCGCCGCATCAAGCGCGACGAAGAGTGCTTTGGTTTGCTCCGGCGTGAACATAGTATTGCAATTGCCACCGATGTCATCCGCATACGGATGAAGCAATGCCGCCGTCCGGTTCTCAAAAACGCCATCCATGAAAAACTTGGCGGACTGCACCCAGAAATCCGGCCCGCAATGGCAATGGCGCAACTCGGTGAGCCGCTCCACGGCATCCCGCACCGTGTCTTTCTCCTTGACGAGGGCAGCACCGCAAATCCTGACCGTCAACCCGCCCGAATCCACTGCCGTGCTATAGATACGCGCTTCCAGCTCTTCGACGCGCGGATCAAGGACACCGGTAATGCCGTGAGCGTTGGCGTGGAGGAGCGCCGCCGCAAGGCCCTCGCGCCAATTATTGTCGCTCATCTGCGGCAGGCGGTCATAGGCCCAGGAAGCAGCATCTTCGTGCAGCATGCCTGTCGGTCTACCATTGGCATCCTTCACGAAATGGCCATTCACCGGATCGGGCATTGTGGCATCAAGCCCTACCATCGCCATCGCTGCTGCGTTGAGACAGGCATTGTGCATGGAGCTGTCGTAAAGAATGGCGGGCCGGTCAGCGACGACCGTATCGACAACCTCATGTGTAAGATTGTGGTCGCCGAAGAGTCCGGGCTGCCAGCCTTCACCGACAATCAGCGGCAAGCTGCGGAAACGCGTGGCGTGATTTTTCAACACCTGCTGAAGTTCAGCAATGGTTTTGACGGTGTGCAGTTGTGCCGAACTGGCAAGCCCCATGCCTCCGCTCAGAAAATGGATATGTGCATCCTGAAATGCTGGCAGCACCAGCCGCCCCCCGGCATTGATACGCTGCATGCCAGGTCGCGCCGCATTCTCGCAGTCATTGAGGCTGCCGATCGCCGCAATACGCTCACCATCAATGAGGATGGCCTCAGCCCGTGGACGGCTGAGGTCCATGCTGCGGATTTTCGCATTGTGGATGAGAACCTGGCTCACAACTGCATCGCTTCCAGTTCTGCCCAGTCGGAGGCAGGAAGCACCAGCGCCGGCTTGTCATTGTCCCGCGTCCAGCAATAGAAGGCGAGGAATGGTGTTGGGCCCACCTTGGTGAGATGCGGCCGGTTGGGCTCATTCCACACAGGCTCATGGGCCTGTTTCACAACAATCGGCGCGTTGGGTTTGAAGCGCCAGCCATGAGGCCCCGTCAGCGGCGCATAAAGTTCGGGCGCTTCATGACAATGATCGCGATAGAGCACATGTGGCGCAATCAGAAAGAGGCCGAAATCAAAGTCCACTGTTTGCAGCGGCCCCCCTTCACCCAGAATGGAACAGAAGGCATGCGATGTTGCAAACATCTCTCCGATCTTTTTTCGGTCATAGAGATCATAGGTGACCCAGGGCAGGTGCGGTGATGCAGCGGCAATGCCTGCAGACAATGCAAGATGAGTTTTCGAGAGAGCTGTCAAAGCCGCGCCAAGATGAGCAGAAACGATGGCATTGGCTGGTGTTCGCACCGCTTTAAATCTCGCCTCCCGCCAGCGCGCCAGACCATTCCGCACCTCGGCTATGCCGGGCCCGGAGAGAGTGGAAAGATAATAGTCAGCCTCGTCAGCCAGAGACCACAGCACATCCTCTGCCGCCGGAGCAGGCGCAGCAGGAAGCGGCAGGCCATTGTCCCGCAACAGCAAGGTCGGGTCCGTCCGGTCATGAGCTGAGGCCACGCGGTAGACTTCGAGTTGCTCGGCCGAAAGCGCGCCATCCCGGTAAAGCGCCATGGCCGCGCCGTAGCGCACCCGGCCGGAACCCGGTTCGCCTAACGCCGTTGCAAGAAGCGCTGTCTCACGCATTAGTCTGGTAGGCAAGCCTTGTTTCGGTTTCGCGCCGCGCCTCGGCCCTGTTCATCAGCCAGCCAGCAATGGCAACGCCCGTTCCCACCACCACCACTGTGATGGTTGCCAGCGCGTTGACGTCCGGCGTCACGCCCAGCTTCACTTTGGACCAGATGAGAAGCGGCAAAGTTGTCGCGCCTGGCCCGGTCGTGAAGGTGGTGATCACCACATCGTCGAGCGATATGGTGAAAGACAATAGCCAGCCCGAAAGAATGGCCGGGAAGATCACCGGCAGCGTCACGTCGCGCATCACCTGCCAGGGCTTGGAGCCCAAATCCATGGCCGCTTCCTCAATCGAGCGGTCGAAACTCGACATGCGCGATTGAACGATGGTGGCGACAAAGACCAGGCAGAAGGTGATGTGAGCGAGAAGCACCGTGGTGAAGCCACGGGTTCCCGGCCAGCCGATCCATTCCGCCATCATCACGAAGAGCAGCAGTGATGAAACCCCCGTGATCACCTCAGGCATGATGAGCGGCGCCGTCACCATGCCTGAAAACAGCGTGCGCCCGCGGAAACGCGTGAAGCGCGCTAGGGCAATGCCCGCCATGGTGCCGAGAATGGTGGCGAAGGTCGCCGAGAAGAGCGCAATCTCGATGGAAAGCAGGAAGGCCGAAATAATCTGCCTGTTGGAGAAGAGCGCTTCATACCAGCGGAAGGAAAAGCCCCCCCAGACAGTCACGAGCCGCGAAGAATTGAAGGAATAGACCATCATGGAAAGGATGGGCACGTAGAAAAAGGCAAAACCGAAGCACAGCATGGTGATGAGGAAGACGGGCCTGCGTCTCATGGACGTTCCTCACCTTCGGCAATGGACTGGTAGTGACTGTAGGCCATCATGGGCCCGACCATGAGGACGAGAAGGGCAACCGACACTGTGGCCGCCATGGGCCAGTCGCGTACCTGCGCAAATTCGTCATTGATGACGCGTCCGATCATCGGATTTGCAGCATCACCGACAAGTGTCGGGATCACCAACTCACCTGCCGCCGGAATGAAGACGAGAAGCCCGCCGGCGATGATACCCGGAATAGATTGCGGCAATGTGATGTCGCGGAAAACGCCAAACGGTTTCGTGCCGAGATCCATCGCCGCTTCATCGAGTGAAGGATCGAGACGCTCAAGGTTGGCGTAGAGCGGCAGAATCATGAAGGGCAGGTACGTGTAGGTCATAACCAGGACGACCGCGAAATTGCTGTACATCATCGGCATGAAGTTTACGGCCCAATCG
>JBIOWL010000418.1:0-2737 GCA_044868645.1 Aestuariivirga sp. | reverse complement strand
ATCTCTATGACGTTCCGGCGGCCTTTGTCTTCCGCCTGTCGGAGCGCCTGAACAAACTGCAATTCCTCACCATTCGCAGTTACCTGATGCTGATGTTTAGTGCGCTCATCATCCTGTTGTTGATTGCCGCGGTGTGGTTCTGATGCAAGGCGCTGTCACCCTGCTTGCCGGTCAGGCCGCCCAGATGATGCTGGTGTTGCTGGTGGCGCCGCTGCTGACCGGGATCACCCGCCGTACCAAGGCGCGTTTCATGCGCAGGCAGGGTGCGCCGGTCTTCCAGCCCTATCGCGATCTCCTCAAGCTGATCCGCAAGGAGTCCGTGGTGGCGGTGAATGCCTCGTGGCTCTTCAGGTCCGCTCCCTATGCAATCGTGGCCTTCACCTGGGTGGCAGCAGCCTTGGTCCCCACTTTTGCCTCCGGCCTGATGTTCAACTGGGCGGCCGACGGCGTGGCACTCGTCGCCCTGCTTGGCGCAGGACGCGCCATCCTCGCACTCGCCGGCATGGACGTGGGCACGAGTTTCGGCGGCATCGGCTCGTCACGCGAAATGATGATCGCCACGCTGGCCGAACCAGCCATGCTTCTTGTGCTTTTGACCTTGTCGCTAACGGCTGGCACCACGAGGCTGCCAGAAATCGCGGAATTCCTCATTTCCTCGCCGGTTACTGTCAGGGTATCGCTGGCGCTCGCACTCGTGTCGTTCCTGATCGTGGCACTTGCCGAAAACGCCCGCATCCCGATCGACAATCCGGCAACTCATCTGGAACTCACGATGGTCCATGAAGCCATGGTGCTGGAGTATTCAGGCAGGCATCTCGCCATGATCGAGCTTGCTGCCCAACTGAAGCTTGTACTCTACATGTCGCTGGTCATCTGCCTGTTTCTGCCTTTCGGCATGGCCTCAGCAAATGAGGGGCCAAATGCCTGGCTGGTGGGCATCGGCGCATTCGCCACGAAGCTCATAATCAGTGCTGTCATTCTCGGGGCCTGGGAGGCGAGCATAGCCAAGATGCGCGTATTCCGTGTCGGTGAGTTTCTGGGTGGCGCCTTCGTATTTGCCTTCCTGGCCATTCTCCTCGCTTTCGTGTCACGCGAGGTGCTCAAGTGAATCACGCCTATGATGTCTCGCATCTTCTGGCTGGCCTGATGCTGGTTGCGAGTTTCGCGCTGCTCTATCAAGACCGTATCTTCGCAGTCCTCAACATTTTTGCCGCGCAGGCCGTGTTGCTCTCCATGGCCGTGGGCTGGGAGGCCTGGACTCAAGAGCGGCCTCACCTCTTCGTCACGGCCGCTCTCGCTCTGGGTCTTAAGGGCATCATCATTCCCGTGGCGTTGCACAAGATGATCGTCCGGCTCGGCATTCACCGCGACATCGAGCAGGTCGTGGGTGTCGGCAAGACGCTGATGGCTGGACTCGCATTGACTTCTCTTTCGTTGTTGCTCGTGTTGAAAGTAACTACCGCCGCTGAATCCTTCACCCGCGAGGGACTGGCATTGGCACTGGCGATCATTCTGCTCGGTTTCCTCATGATGATCAGCCGCCGCAACGCCGTTACCCAGATTGTCGGCTTCATGTCGCTGGAAAACGGCCTGATCCTTGCTGCAACGGGCGCACGCGGCATGCCGCTCGTCGTTGAGATCAGCGTTGCCTTCTCGGTTCTGATTGCACTCTTTGTCTTCGCTGTCTTCGTCTTCCGCATCCGCGAGCGTTTCGACAGCGTGGATGTGGAGGCGCTTGAAGAGGTGAGGGGTGACCACAGATGATGACGTCCGTCGCCCTCGTCATTGCCATTCCCTTCCTCAGCGCTGCCGTTCTGACACTGGTTCCGGGCTACCGCATATCCGCCGCCGGCAACATGCTGGCGATGTTCGCCACCTTCCTTTCCGGCCTCTCGCTGCTCTTTGTCGAGCCGGAGACTCGCGAATATTTCATCATTGACGAGATGAACATCCTGTTCGTCATCCTCAACACCCTCGTGGGCCTGACCACATCGGTGTTCAGCGCCAGCTACATCGGCCATGAAATCGAAACCGGAAAGCTGACGCCGCTCTTCGTGCGCTTCTACCA
This sequence comes from Aestuariivirga sp., assembly GCA_044868645.1. GTDB lineage: Bacteria > Pseudomonadota > Alphaproteobacteria > Rhizobiales > Aestuariivirgaceae > Aestuariivirga. The sequence continues at coordinate 669 of JBIOWL010000418.1, read as the reverse complement.
TGCCATGTTCCTCACCATGATGGGGTCGATGAATCTCGCCCTCACCGCCAACAATATCGGGCTGATGTGGGTGGGCCTTGAGATGGCGACCCTGATCACCGTGGTGATGGTCGGCATCTATCGCACGCCCTCGGCGCTGGAAGCCTCCTGGAAATACTTCATCCTGGGCAGCGTCGGCATATCGCTCGCCTTCTTCGGAACCATTCTCATCTATCTTGCAGGCCAAAAGACACTCGGCGAAGGTGCGCCCGCCATGACCTGGAACCTGCTTCTGGCATCGGCCCCACAACTTGATGTCTCGCTTTTGAATCTTGCCTTCATCTTCCTTCTCATCGGATACGGCACAAAAATTGGCCTGGCCCCACTTCATGCCTGGCTGCCTGACGCCCATTCCGAAGGCCCCACGCCTATTTCCGCTGTGCTTTCAGGTCTCCTTCTGAACGTCGCTCTCTATGGCCTCTTGCGCTTCAAAATGATTGTCTCCGCCAACAGCGAGGCCATCCAGCCGGGTCCGATCATGATCGTCATGGGGCTGATCTCGCTGCTCTTTGCATCCTTCATGCTGTACCAGCGCCGCGATATCAAAAGGCTTTTTGCCTATTCCTCGATCGAACACATGGGCCTCATCACCTTCGCCTTCGGCATGGGCGGACCGCTGGCCAATTTCGC
>JBIOWL010000417.1:0-2031 GCA_044868645.1 Aestuariivirga sp. | reverse complement strand
ATGAGCCGCATTCTCCGCAAGGGAAAAGTGATTTGGGAGAAGCCCTTCGTGACCGGCGAAGGCAACATGAGCCACACGCTGGAGAACCTTGAGTATCATCATTTCAAATATGATGCTTTCCGCGTGCCGGGGGACCTGCACATTCACTATTTCGGTACGGCAACACTCTCGATTGCCGATGGCTTCTCGACGGAAGATGGTGACGTTTTTGAAATCGAGGCGGCACCCTTCGGTGCGCCGCTGCGCAATCCCTTGAAGACCATGAAAGAGACCTTCAAGCCGGGTGGCGTCAAGCCAGCATGACAAGGCCCTTTATCGCGGTTGACTGGGGCACCACATCCTTCCGCGCCTATTACGTCAGCGCAGATGGCAAGGTGTTGGATGAGCGCCGTTCCAGCGACGGTATTCTCGCGGTGAAGGATGGCGCCTTCGAACAGGCACTTGAACAACATCTGAAAGGTTGGGAAGTAGCCTTGCCCGTTGTCGCGGCTGGCATGATCACTTCACGTCAGGGCTGGGTTGAACTTCCCTATGTCGATTGCCCCGCGGGGCCAACGGAACTGGCAAAGGCCATTGTCACCAAGAGCCTGGCTTCCGGCCGCACCATTCATTTTTCCACCGGCCTTCACATGAAAAGCGAAAGCCTCGGCCATGACGTGATGCGCAGCGAAGAGACGCAAGTCTTCGGCAGCCTCGCGTCAGGCGCGGCACATTTCGTAACGCCCGGCACCCACAGCAAATGGATCGATGTCGAAGACGGCAAGATAATCCGTTTCGAAACCTATGTGACGGGTGAGAGTTTTGCTCTCTACCGCAACCATTCCATCCTCGGCCGGTTAATGACAGGAGACGGCAATGACAAGGCTGCCTTCACGCGCGGCGTTGAAAAAGCCCTTGCCGATCCGGCAGGGCTTCTTCACAGCCTGTTCTCTGTGCGAAGTCTTGGCCTCTACAATGAAGTGGGGCCTGAGGCGTTGTCGTCCTACCTGTCCGGCCTGCTGATCGGCGCGGAGGTGGCCCATGCCAAGAAGCAACGCAAGCGCGATGGCCTCTATCTTGTGTTAGCTTCGTCGGGCATCGCCTCCCGCTATCTCCGCGCCATGCACATGGCAGGGCTGAAAGCTGAGATGGGCGATTCCCTTGCCATTGTCGCAGGCGAGCGCTTGATTGCCCAAACCGCCGGAATCATCTGACAATCATCTGAAGGGACGTGACATGAAAGTGGCATTGGTGACGGGCGCTGGCTCCGGCATTGGCCGTGCCTGCGCAATCGCCTTGGGAGAAGCGGGCTACGCCATGGTGCTGGCGGGCCGTACGCTGGACAAGCTCCAGGACACGCAAAGCCAAATCAAAGGAAAGTCTATTGCCGTCGCAACCGATGTCACGGATCCGAAATCCGTTGCCCATCTCTTTGCCGAAACCAAAAAGGAGTTCGGCCGCCTCGACGTGCTCTTCAACAATGCCGGGACGGGCGCTCCCGGCACCATCATGCTTGAGGATTTAACCTTCGAGCAATGGACCAATGTGGTGAATACCAATCTCACCGGACCATTCCTCTGCACGCAGGAAGCCTTCAAGCTGATGAAGAGCCAAAACCCGCAAGGCGGCCGCATCATCAATAACGGCTCCATTTCGGCCCATGTGCCGCGCCCCAATTCCGCGCCCTACACCTCCACCAAACACGCCATCACCGGACTTACGAAATCAACCTCGCTCGATGGCCGCAAATACAATATCGCCTGCGGCCAGATCGACATCGGCAATGCCGCAACCGACATGACAGCGCGCATGGCGGGCGGTGTTCCGCAGGCCGATGGCTCCCTGAAGCCGGAACCCACCATGGATGTGAATGAGGTGGCGCGCGCCGTCGTGCATATGGCCTCGCTGCCGCTCTCGGCCAACGTTCTCTTCATGACCGTCATGGCCACCAAGATGCCATTTGTCGGGCGTGGCTGATCCCCGTGAACAAACCACATCTTGCAATGCTGTTCACCTCTGCTGCCTTCGGCAGCATTGTCGGAACCCATGTGG
>JBIOWL010000416.1:0-9262 GCA_044868645.1 Aestuariivirga sp. | reverse complement strand
GTTGTATTCGATGCCGAGCGCATTCACCGACCAGCCGAGAAGGCCAATGTCCGGCAGCGCCATGATATTCCACATGGAGCCGACGACGTTCCAGGGAATGAGCAGCGGCAGCGCCATGAGTACAAGGCAAACCGAAACCCATGGCCCCTTGCGCGGCATGCATAGCGCCACGCCAAGCCCCAGCGGCACTTCGATCAGGAGTATGACTGCGGTGAAGATGCATTGCCGCAACAGCGAAGAATGAAAGTTGCGGTCATTCAGAACCTGCTCGAACCAGCGCGAGCCCGACCAGAAAAACTCGTTGGCGACAAAGGTCTCCTGGATGGAATAGTTGACCACCGTCATGAGTGGCACGAGAGCGTTGAAAGCCACCATCAGAAAGACGGGAAGGACCAGCCACCAGGCCTTGTTGTTCCAGGTCTTGTTCATGGCCGCGACCCCGCAAGCCAGCCGTCTGAATAGATTTGCGTATGTGAAACATCAAAGGCCAGATGGGCCTTGCCCGTCGGCACTTCCGTATCCTCCCCGACCACCAGCTTCACGGGCGTTCCACTGACTCGCGTCTCAACCACGCGGTAGCGGCCAATATCGGAAACGCGCACCACATCTGCGGGAAGGCCCTTATTGGCAAAGCGCACGAATTCCGGCCTGACGCCGAGTTCCAACTTCTTGCCAGACTTCACTTTTTTCGCATTGGCCGCCGGTACTTGCTTGCCACCCACGAATGCCGCCCCACCTTTGACCTCGCAGGGTAGAAGGTTCATGCCCGGTGAGCCGATGAAATGTCCGACGAAGGTATGCATCGGCTTCTCGAAGAGTTCGATGGGCGTGCCTGTCTGCACCACCTCGCCATTGTTCATGACCACCACCTGTTCCGCGAAGGTGAGCGCCTCCGTCTGGTCGTGGGTCACATAGATCATGGTGCGCTTGATGCGCTGCTGCAGTTCCTTGAGTTTGGAGCGCAACTGCCACTTGAGATGTGGATCGATGACCGTCAGCGGTTCATCAAACATGATGACATTGACATCATCCCGCACGAGGCCGCGGCCGAGGGAAATCTTCTGCTTTCCGTCGGCGGTAAGGCCCGATGCCCGGTGTGAAAGCGTGGGAGTGAGTTCCAGCATATCGGCTATGGCGGCGACACGTTTCTTGATTTCGGCTTCGTCGACGCCACGGTTCCGCAAGGGGAAAGCCAGATTGTCGTAGACGGTCATGGTGTCGTAGATGACCGGGAACTGGAACACCTGGGCGATATTGCGCGCTTCAGGCGTTTCCATGGTGACATCCCTGTCGTCAAACAGGATGCGGCCCTCCGATGGATGAAGAAGGCCGGAAATCAGGTTGAGAAGCGTGGTCTTGCCGCAGCCCGAAGGCCCCAAGAGCGCATAGGCGCCGCCATCATCCCAGTCGAGATGGACGCGTTTCAGCGCATAGTGCTCGTCCCGCGTGGGCTCGGAGATATAGGCGTGGCGCAGATTGTCGATTGTGATCTTGGCCATCAGGAAACCCGCTTTCCTTCACTGTCAAAAAACAGTGCGTGTCCGATATCGGCGTAGAAGGTGGCGGCTTCGCCCACCTTGTGAGGATGCACGCCATGGGATTGGCTGACCCAGGTGTGTCCGCCCACATCCACATGCACCACGCTCTCAGAACCTGAAATCTCCGTGACAAGGACCTTTCCCTTGACCACGCCGGCAGCTCCATTTTCTGTTGTCGGCAGAACATAATGTGGATGAAGCGCCAGATGATATTCCCCATCTGCCAGCTTGGTTGCCTCTCCAGCCAAGGGCCACTTCTCGCCATTGAACACGGCAAGTGACTTGCCCTTCTTGACCACCCTCGTGACATTGATGGGCGGATCGGAAAACACCCGCGCCGTCGTCAGTGAGTTGGGCTTGCGGTAGATCTCCGCTGTCGGGCCATATTGCGTGATATGCCCCTCATGAAGGGTCAGCGTGTTGCCGCCGAAGAGCAGGGCCTCATGCGGTTCCGTTGTGGCGTAGAACACGATGGCGCTGCGGCCCGAAAAGATCTTGGGAAGTTCATCGCGCAGTTCCTCGCGCAGCTTGTAGTCGAGATTGGCAAGCGGCTCGTCGAGGAAGATGAGGCTCGAATCCTTGACAATGGCGCGGGCGATGGCCGTACGCTGCTGCTGGCCGCCGGAGAGCTCGGAGGGCTTGCGGTCCAGCATGGGCGTGAGCCGTAAGACTTCCGCCGCCGTGCTGACACGCTTCTTGACTTCCGCTTCAGGAAGGCCGGTCACGCGCAAGGGCGAAGCGATGTTCTCGAACACGCTCATCATCGGATAGTTGATGAATTGCTGGTACACCATGGAGACATTGCGCTTTTGCACCGCCACGCGTGTCACGTTCTTGCCGCCGTGCCAGATCTCGCCCGTCGTCGGCTGCTGGATGCCGGCCATCAGCTGCATCAGCGTCGTCTTGCCCGACCGCGTGGCGCCCAGCAGCACATTGAATGAGCCATCGGCAAAGCTGATGTCCGCCGGATAGATGTGCGTGTCGGCGCCCAAGCGCTTTGTCACGCCTTTCAGTTCAAGTGGCATCAGTGGCCGCCCGCTCGAAGGTGGAACAGAAAAACACTAGCATGAAAAAGCCGGGACGGTGAAACCCGCCATCCCGGCCTCCAGTTTGTCAACAGAGGGAGTTACTGTTGCCAGCGCTTGATGATCTCTTCGTAAGCGATCGTCACGCCGGGTTCTTTCTCGTTTTCGAGCTTGGCCTTGGGGCCATTCTCCTTGCCGAGCCATTCGGAAGCATCCTTGACTTCGTTGAGGCGCGGTCCACAACCACCATAGGTGTTGTTGGCCTTGTCGGCGGCTTCCATGCGGGACATGGTGATGTCCATTTCTTCCGCAAGGCGGTCCATGGCTTCCTGCGGCGTGAAGGCGCCGGAGTTCACGTCACCGATCTGCTGCCACCAGATTTGCGCCAGCTTCGGATAATCGGGAACGTTGATGCCTGTGGGCGACCAGCGCACGCGGTCAGGCGAGCGGTAGAACTCGATGAGACCACCGAGTTTTGGCGCGCGGTCCGTGAAGTGCTGAAGGTTGACCGTCGAATTGCGGATGAAGGTGAGGCCCACATCGCTCTTCTTGGCATCGACCGTCTTTGAGGTCACGAACTGGGCATAGAGCCAGGCAGCCTGGGCGCGGTCAGCAGGCGTGGATTTCAGGAACGTCCATGAACCGGCGTCCTGATAGCCAACCTTCTGGCCTTCCTTCCAATAGGGACCATGGGGCGAGGGCGCCATGCGCCACAGCGGCGTGCCGCTGTCGTCAACCGTGTTGTTGCCGGCTGACTTCGGCGCCACCATCGAGGCGGTGAAGGCCGTGTACCAGAAGATCTGTTGGGCCACGTTGCCCTGGCTCAGGGCCGGCAATGACTGGTAGAAGTCATAGTCGGCAGCGCCCGGAGGCGCATATTTCCGGAGCCACTCATCCCACTTGGCAATGGCATAGACGGATGCCGGGCCATTGGCTTCGCCGCCACGCGCCACAGAGGCACCGGACGGATTGCAGGAGCCCTTCTCCATGCGGATGCCCCATTCATCGATGGGGATGCCGTTTGGTTCACCGGCATTGCCGGTGCCCGCCATGGAAAGCCAGGCGTCCGTCATGCGCCAGCCAAGGTCAGGCGCACGCTTGCCGTAGTCCATGTGGCCATAGATCTTCACGCCGTCGATTTCCTTGACGTCTTCCGTGAAGAACTGGGCGATGTCCTCATAGGCCGACCAGTTCACCGGCACGCCAAGGTCATAGCCATATTTGGCCTTGAACTTCTCCTTGAGGTCAGCCCGGTCAAACCAGTCCTTGCGGAACCAGTAGAGGTTGGCGAACTGCTGGTCGGGAAGCTGATAGAGCTTGCCGTCCGGACCCGTTGTGAAGGACTTGCCGATGAAATCATCAAGATCAAGTCCGGGATTGGTTGTGGCCTTCCAGTCGCCGGCCATCATGTCCGACAGGTTGTAAGCCAGCTGCAGACGCGAATGTGTGCCGATCAAATCGGAATCGTTGATGTAGCCGTCATAGAGATTGCGGTTCGTCTGCATCTGCGTTTGCACAGCCTGCACCACTTCGCCTTCGCCAAGCAGCTGATGATTCACCTTGATGCCGGTGATTTCCTCGAAGGCTTTCGTGAGCACAGTTGATTCATAGGTGTGGGTCGGAATGGTTTCCGACAGCACGTTGATTTCCATGCCGGCGAAGGGCTTTGCAGCTTCGATGAACCACTCCATCTCCTTCATCTGGTCGTCTTTCGACAAGGCGGAAATGGCGAATTCACCTTCGATCCACTTCTTTGCAGCATCTGCGTCGGCGAAGCTTGGCGTTGCAAAAAGCGCCAAAGCAACCGCGGCAGAAGCCAACAGTCTCATTTTCATTGGAGTCCTCCCTGAATTGTTTTGTACACCTGGAAAGGTGTAGATCGAACTATCAAACGAAAAAATTCGAACGTCAAGTGGCGGAAAACGAAAATTTTTCATTTCGCAACTGCGAGAAACCTTGCGACAAACGAAAAAAAGTGAAACAATCAATCTAATCCTGCATTCACTCAACCTCGGCCGCCATGCTCGCACTTACGCCCCGTCAGCAGCAAATCCTCGCAATTGCTCGGCAATCTGGAAATGTTGTCGTTGAAGAATTGGCTGATCGTTTTGAGGTCACGCCCCAGACAATCCGCAAGGATCTCAACGAACTTTGCGATGGCAAGCTTCTGGCGCGCACCCATGGCGGTGCCATGCTGTCATCTGGCGTTGAGAACATGGCTTATGATGCGCGCCGCCAGATTGCAGCCACCGAAAAAGGCAAGATCGGGCGCCGCGCCGCTTCTCTCATTCCCAACAACTGTTCGCTCTTCATCAACATCGGCACGACGACGGAGGAAGTGGCGCGAGCGCTCGTGCATCACGAGGGCTTGCTCGTGATCACCAATAACATTCATGTGGCGCAGACTCTCATGCCATGTCCCAAGATTGATGTGCTTATCGTCGGCGGCACATTGCGGCGCAGCGACGGCGGCATCGTTGGCGAAACAACGGTTGACACCATCAGGCAGTTCAAGGTTGATCACGCCGTCATGGGGGTATCCGCAATTGACGATGACGGCTCATTGCTCGACTTCGATGTGCGGGAAGTCCGTGCCGCCCAGGCCATCATGGAAAATTCACGCAGTGTGATTCTCGTTGCCGATTCCATGAAATTCACACGCTCGGCGCCGGTACGCATCGGCCACATTTCGCAAGTCGACAGTTTTGTAACGGACCGGCCTCCGCCGGAACCGGTAGCTGAGTTATGTCGCCATAATGGTGTGTCCCTTGAGGTCGTTGAGGCTGATGGGCTGGAGAGTATCGAGGCCAAGCCCTGAGATGATCTATGAGCTTTTTATTATCGGTGGCGGCATCAATGGCTGCGGCATTGCCCGCGACGCCGCGGGGCGGGGGCTCTCGGTGTTTCTTGCAGAGCAGAATGATCTTGCCTCAGGAACATCATCCGCCTCGACCAAGCTCATTCACGGGGGACTGCGCTATCTCGAACACTATGAATTCCGCCTCGTGCGGGAAGCCTTGATCGAGCGCGAAGTTCTTCTCCAATCGGCGCCCCACATCATTTGGCCGTTGCGTTTCATCCTGCCGCATCATGACGGCCTCAGGCCTCGCTGGATGATCAGGCTCGGCCTCTTTCTCTATGATCATCTCGGTGGCCGGAAGATTCTCCCCGCCACACGCAGCGTTGACCTGACCTCTGACGTCACCGGCGATCCGCTCAAGGACGAATTCACCCACGGCTACGAATATTCCGATTGCTGGGTGGAGGATGCGCGCCTTGTGGCGCTCAATGCCCGTGCCGCTCATGAAAAGGGCGCTGTCATCCGCACACGAACGAAAGTCGTGTCAGCCCGGCGGGACGGAACGCAGTGGCGTATCGTTATCGAGAAGTCCGGCAAGAGGGAAGAAGTGCTTGCCAAGGCACTGGTCAATGCCGCCGGCCCTTGGGTAAGCGACGTCCTGGGCGGTGCAATCGGCCTCAACGACCCCGCCAAGATCCGCCTTGTAAAAGGCAGCCATCTGGTGGTCGACAGGCTCTATGAACACGACCGTTGCTATATCTTCCAGAATGTTGACGGCCGCATTTGTTTCGCCATTCCTTATGAATACAACTACACGCTCATCGGCACGACCGACGAAGATTTCAATGGCGCACCCGGCGCGGCCGCGATCAGCGATGAGGAAACGGACTACCTCTTGGGCGCGGTGAGTTCCTATTTCAGCAAACCCGTGGCGCGCTCACAGATCCGCTGGTCCTATTCCGGTATTCGCCCTCTCTACGATGACGGCGCCAGCAAGGCCCAGGAAGCGACGCGCGACTATGTGCTGAAGCTGGATGCACCGGCGGGGCAGGCACCGTTGCTCTCCGTCTTTGGCGGCAAGATCACCACTTTCCGCAAGCTCGCGGAATCCGTCCTTGAGGATTTGAAACCGTTTTTTCCAGGGATGGGACAGCCCTGGACCTCCGCCGCGAAACTGCCTGGCGGCAATGTTTCGTATGATGCTGTCGCAGGGGAGATCGCGCGCCTGCAGGAGAAATATTCATTCCTGAAATCGCAGAATGTGCTCCGGTTGTTCCGGGCCTATGGCTCGGATGTCGAGACCGTTCTGGGCGAAGCGCGCTTTGCCGCCGATCTCGGCAAATGGTTTGGACCGCTCTGCGAGAGGGAGATCGAGCACCTCGCGAGAAAGGAATGGGCAGTCACTGCTGATGACATATTGTGGCGGCGTTCCAAGCTAGGCCTGCACTTGCGCAAAGAGGAAGCGGAAGCCCTGCGGGCGCATATGGAAGGGAGCGCAGATATCTCTGAGGCAGCGCAACCCGCTAAAAAGCCTGTGAGAAGGCGCAAGGCATGAAGAACTTCATTCTTGCCATCGACCAGGGCACCACATCCTCACGCGCCATCGTCTTTGATCGCAAGCTCGCGCCAAGAGGCGTCGGCCAGCAGGAGTTCAAACAGCATTTCCCCAAATCCGGCTGGGTGGAGCATGACGCAGAAGAGATATGGCGCTCGGTTCTCGCCGTCTGCAAGGCCGCGATGAAGAAGGCCAAGGTAAGACCTTCGCAGATCGCTTCCATCGGCATCACCAATCAGCGCGAAACGGTTGTGCTGTGGGATCGCAAGACGGGAAAGCCTGTCCATCGCGCCATCGTCTGGCAGGACCGCCGCACCGCTGGGATGTGCGGCAAGCTGAAGGAGACAGGCCACGAGAAGACATTCACGGCCAAGACAGGCCTTCTGCTTGATCCCTATTTCTCAGGCACCAAACTGTCCTGGCTCCTCGACAATGTGAAGGGCGCAAGGTCCAGAGCCGAAAAGGGTGAGCTTGCCTTCGGCACCATTGACAGCTTTCTCATCTGGCGGCTGACCGGTGGCAAGGTTCATGCCACCGATGCGACAAATGCCTCGCGCACACTGCTCTGCAATATCCACACCGGCGCATGGGACGACGAGTTGTTGGAAATCCTCAACGTTCCGCGCTCCCTCTTGCCTGATGTGAAGGACTGCGCCGCAGATTTCGGCGAAACGGATCCGAAACTCTTGGGCGCTGCCATTCCCATCGGTGGCGTGGCCGGAGACCAGCAGGCCGCCATGATCGGTCAGGCCTGTTTCAAACCGGGCATGATGAAATCAACTTACGGCACCGGCTGCTTTGCGCTGCTCAACACCGGTGAAACGGCTGTGCCGTCTCGCAACAGGCTGCTCACCACCGTGGCCTATCAGCTGGGCGGCAAGCGCACCTATGCGCTTGAGGGCGCCATTTTCATTGCAGGCGCTGCCGTGCAATGGCTGCGCGATGGCTTGAAGATCATCGACAAGGCGGGAAAGTCCGGCGATCTCGCCAAAACGGCTGACAAAAACCAGAATGTCTATCTCGTGCCGGCCTTCGTAGGGTTGGGAGCTCCATATTGGAATGCCGATGCGAGAGGCGCGCTTTTTGGCCTGACACGCGCTACCACGGCGCGTGAGCTTTCCAAAGCCGCCCTTGAATCGGTTTGCTATCAGACCCGCGATCTTCTTGAGGCCATGCAGAAAGACTGGGGTACCACGGGAGAAACCGTTTTGCGCGTCGATGGTGGCATGACGGCGTCTGACTGGACCATGCAATCTCTTGCCGATATCCTGAATGCGCCCGTGGACCGGCCAAAGGTTCTTGAGACAACGGCGCTTGGCGCGGCCTATCTCGCCGGCCTTCGATCAGGCCTTCTGCCGCCGCCCGATGAGTTCGCCAAGTCCTGGAAACTGGGAAAGCGCTTGTCACCCAGGATGAGCGCTGACATGCGCGAAGCCAAATATGCAGGCTGGAAGGACGCCGTAAGGAAGCTCTTGGCGTGAGTCATTCTGAAGAATTCGTGGGCCTGCGCGCAGTCTCTGCGCAGCTTGGCAGCGATCCGCTGCTGGTTCAGGCCGCGGGCGGCAACACCTCCATCAAGGAGGGCGGCATCATGTGGATCAAGGCCTCCGGCACATGGCTGCGCGATGCGGCGGAGAAAGAGATTTTCGTTCCTCTTGATCTCAAGACTCTTGATGAAGCACTCCGCGCTGACAGCCCGGACTGCGAGTCTTGCACGGCCTTCGTCAGGCAGGATCTGAATCCGTTGGGATTGCGCCCTTCCATCGAAACATCTGTCCACGGACAGATGTCCCAGAAAGTGGTGCTGCACGTCCATTGCGTGAACACCATTGCCTGGATGATCCTGAAAGATGCCCGGGAGAAGGTGACCCCTTTGCTGGCGGGCCTGAACTGGGCCTTCGTGCCCTATGCGCGGCCCGGCCTGCAATTGTCGCGCGCCATCCGTGCGGCCATCCAGCCCGAAACAAATGTGCTGCTGTTGCAGAACCATGGCCTCGCCGTCGCGGGCGAGACGGTGGCCGAGGCTGCGAGCCTCTTGCATGAAGTAGTTGGCCGCTTGCGCCGCAACGTACTGTCATTACCTCCTGTAAATCTGCCTGCATTGCGGCAGGCGGCCCCTGAAGGATTTCACGCAGCTGCCAACATGAATGCCCATGGTTTTGCTCTGTTGCCATGGGTCACATCCTTGGCTTGCAACAATGTCTATTACCCGGACCATGCCGTTTTTCTGGGAACACAGATGCCGTTGAGCGCCCACCAGGGTTCGCCCGTTGTGGTGCTGCCGGGCCAGGGCGTGCTCGTAAGAGATAACGCCAAACCGGCCGTGGAACCCATGCTCGGCTGC
>JBIOWL010000415.1:0-3239 GCA_044868645.1 Aestuariivirga sp. | reverse complement strand
GGCGGAAGGCAGCCGAGTGCGGCCACATCCTTCTGGTATTGGTCGTAGGTTGTTTCGGTGACCTTGCGAATGGCCTCGTTCAACGGCACGCCGGGATAATCGCGCAATGCCCGCGCATTGATCTTGTCGTCAACGTCGGTGATGTTGCGCACATAGGTGACGTGTTCCTTGCCATAGAGGTGGCGCAGCAGGCGGAAGAGCACATCGAAGACGATGGCAGGCCGCGCATTGCCGATATGGGCGAAATCATAGACGGTGGGGCCGCAGACATAAACGCGCACGTTCTTCTCGTCCAAGGGGCGGAATTCCTCCTTGGCCTTCGTCAGCGTGTTATAGATGCGCAGAGTCATGTCACTTCCTTAAGGGCTGCTACCCGGGAAGCGCTTTTCAGGTTGTCAGAAAGTTAAGCGGCGCCCAGCCAGCGATTATGTCGCTAGATGCAAATAATAATGCCGCAGAAGTTAACGGCATATGGGCGGGCGTTAAGCATCGGTCCCCTCATGCCCAAAAGCGCCCGAAAAATCAAGCGGGGACGGGGCGCAGGGTTGCCATGCCGTTTACGGCCTGCCGGAGCAGCCCCTTCCCTGCTACCCCGTGGCCCATGACGGCGAACCAACAAGCGCAGCACCGGCTGGGCCTTATCATGGTGGCGGCGGCAGCGCTGTGCTGGTCGTCCGCCGGGCTTTTCGTGCGCGGCATTTCCCTTGACCTCATGACCATGCTGATGATCCGCGGCCTCTTTTCTGGGCTTGCGGTGTTCACGCTGCATTGCCTGCTTGAGGGCAAATTTGCGGTGGGCGATTTTCGGCGCATGGGCTGGCCAGGGGTTGGCGTGGCATTGCTCTCGTCCATGAGCATGATCACGGGGATCGGTTCCATCCGCTTCGGCGCAGTGGCGGACGCTATGGTGATCTATGCGACGGTTCCCTTTGTGACGGCGATTCTCGCTTGGCTCCTAATCGGTGAGCGCACCACGCGCTCCACCATCATGGCGAGCGGCGTGGCGCTGCTGGGCGTCCTCATTATGCTGTTCGGCGCGGACTGGGGCGGCTCCATGCTAGGGCGCGGCCTTGCCTGTCTGATGACGCTCGGCATGGCCGGCTTTTCCATCATCATGCGCCGCCACAGGGACCTTCCCATGCTGCCCGCCATGGCGGCGTCGGGGTGGCTGGTATCGGTTATCTGCTTCTGGTTCGCCGATTTTGCCTCGATCACGCCAACGCAGTTCCTGCTCTGCGCGCTCTTCGGTTTCCTGCAGAATGCCGCGGGCCTTGCCTTCTACACGCTAGGCACACGGCGCGTGGGTGCGGCCGAGGCGACGCTGCTTGCGGCCCTTGAAGTGCCGTTCACGCCGCTGTGGGTGTGGCTCTTCATGAACGAAACCCCGGGTGTGTGGACTTTGGCCGGAGGTCTTGTGGTGCTGGCCGCGCTTTTCACACATATCTGGGGCGAGTTCCGCCGCTCAGGTCGCACAACGGAATCAGAATTCGCGCCAGCACCGTAACCATTCCTATTCTCTCCATGGGCCGACTTGATCGGCCCACCCAGACTGGGTCGGCGGGTCAAGCCCGCCGATGGAGGAAAAAAGAGAGCATTATCTAATCTTCGCCAGCGTCTCCAGCGTCTCAATGCAGGCGGCGGCGGCTTCGATACCCTTGTTGTTGGCGTCTGCACCACTGCGCGCTTTTGCCTGTTCATCGGTGTAAGTCGTCAGAATGCCGAAGGCGATGGGCACTTCCGTATCCAATATGGCTTGCATCAGGCCCATTGTTGCGCCGAGACTTACAAACTCAAAGTGAGCCGTCTCATGCTTCGTGACGCAGCCAAGGCAGACCACACCGTCATACTTCCCGGACTTGGCGAGGGCTTTGGAAATCAGCGGAATTTCAAAGGCGCCGGGTGCTGAATAAATATTCTGGGACGGGACATTGATGCCCTGCTCTGACAGATATTTGAGAGCACCTTCCTTCAGTCCGCTCGTCACTTCTTGATTGAAACGGCTTACCACCAAAACGATGCGCCATGGCTTCGTTGCGATCTTCGTCATTGTCAGTTCTTCACCTTGTCAGATTGAAAGTGGCCCATGCGGTCCCGCTTGGTGGCGAGATAGGCGGCGTTGAAGGGGTTGGCTTCGATCACCAAGGGCCGCTGCTCCACGACATCAAGGCCCAGTTCCTCGAGGGCCTTGCGCTTTTCCGGATTGTTGGAAAGCAGCACCAGTGAGGAAACGCCTAGCGCTTTCAGCATGTGGGCGGCGGCCGTGTAGTCGCGCTGGTCGGGGGCAAAGCCAAGTTCGGTATTGGCCTCAATGGTGTCGTGGCCCTTGTCCTGCAAGGCATAAGCCAGGATCTTGTTGGCAAGGCCGATGCCCCGACCCTCATGGTTGCGCAAGTAGATCACGATGCCGCCATCGCTTTCCGAGATGAGCCGGAGGCTTTCCTGCAATTGGGGGCCGCAATCACAGCGGAGCGAACCGAAAGCCTCGCCCGTCACGCATTCAGAATGAACGCGCACCAGCGGTGTTCCTTTCAAAGGGTGGCGGACAATGGCGAGATGTTCCATGCCGTCGATGTCATTGCGGAAGGCATGGATGCGTAGCGGTTCATCGGCGTGGGCGGAGGGCAGGTCAGCCTGGGCGATTTCCTTTACCCAGTTCTCGCTGCGCTTGCGGTGCTTCACGACGGCTTCGATGGTGAGGATGGGAAGGCCGTGTTGCTTCGCAAACACCTCAAGCTCAGGACGGCGCATCATGGTGCCGTCGTCGCGCATCACTTCGCAGATCACGGCGGCGGGTGTGAGGCCTACGAGTTTCATCAGGTCAACGGCACCTTCCGTATGGCCCTGGCGCTTCAAAACGCCGCCATCCGCCGCGCGCAGCGGGAAGATGTGGCCGGGAGAGACGATGTCATCCGGCTTGGCTTCCGGGTTGATGGCGGCGGCGATGGTGCGGGCGCGGTCAGCAGCGGAAATGCCCGTTGTGATGCCGTTACGCGCTTCGATGGAAACTGTGAATGCGGTGGAGCGGCGCGATTTGTTGTTATGTGTCATGGGCGGAAGGTTGAAGCGGTCGATGAGCTCCCCCGCCATGGGAAGGCAAATCAACCCACGGCCATGCTTTGCCATGAAGTTCACGGCCTCGGCGTTTGCAAATTCCGCGGCGATGACAAGATCGCCCTCATTCTCGCGGTTCTCGTCATCCACAAGGACGATCATGCCGCCGTGCTTCAGATGATTTAACG
>JBIOWL010000414.1:0-4003 GCA_044868645.1 Aestuariivirga sp. | reverse complement strand
GTTCTGAACCAGGAGTGGAGCGCGCTTTACGATGAAGTGGCGGCGATGCGCGAGGCCTGCGGGGCTTCGCACATGAAGGCGATCCTTGCGACGGGCGATCTCAAGACGCTGCGCAATGTCTACAAGGCCTCGATGGTCGCCATGCAGGCGGGTTCGGATTTCATCAAGACATCGACGGGCAAGGAGGACGTGAATGCCACGCTGCCCGTTTCGCTGACGATGGTCAGGGCGCTGCGCGATTATGGCGAGATGACGGGTTTCAAGATCGGCTTCAAGCCGGCGGGCGGATTGAAGACTGCGAAGGATGCCATGAGCTGGCTCATCCTGATGAAGGAGGAGCTGGGGCGGCGCTGGCTGGAGCCAGACCTCTTCCGCATCGGTGCATCGTCCATGCTGGCCGATATCGAGCGGCAGCTCGAACATTTCCTCACCGGGCGCTATGCGGCGCTCTCACATCATGCGATGGCGTGAGAGCTGACAATGCCACTTCCACATACCATCCTTCCTCCATGGGCGGGCTCGACCCGCCCACCCAGAATTTTCGAAGACTGGTTCGGCGCGTCAAGCGCGCCGATGGAGGATCTAGAGGAGTCGGTTCAAAGGAAATCAAGATGCCCACAGTGACTGACGTTCTCGACACCATGGATTATGGCCCGGCGCCGGAATCCAATTCCATCGTGAAGGAGTGGCTTGCGGCCCATGCCAAGGGCTTCGGGCATTTCATCGGCGGCAAGTTTGTGACATCTTCGGCGGCGCGGCTGGACGTGTTCAATCCGGCGAATTCCGAGAAGCTTGGCACAGTGCCACAGGGTTCGGCGAAGGATGTGGACGCGGCTGTGGCGGCGGCACGCAAGGCCTTCGGGCCCTGGTCCAAACTTTCCGGCTTTGCGCGCGCCAAACATCTCTATGCGCTGGCGCGGCATATCCAGAAGCGCGAGCGCTTTCTCTCGGTGCTTGAGACCATGGACAATGGCAAGACCATCCGCGAGAGCCGTGACATCGACATTCCGCTGGTGGCGCGGCATTTCTACCATCACGCGGGCTGGGCACAGATGGTTGAGAGCGAGTTCCGCGGCTATGGGCCGGTGGGCGTCTGCGGGCAAATCATTCCGTGGAATTTCCCGCTGCTGATGCTGGCGTGGAAGATCGCGCCTGCTCTTGCCGCCGGAAACACGGTGGTCTTGAAGCCCGCCGAGTTCACGCCACTGACTTCGCTTGCTTTTGCGGAAATCTGCACGGAAGCGGGCTTGCCTGATGGCGTCGTCAATGTTCTGACGGGCGATGGCGAGACGGGCGCGGCGCTTGTGGCGCATGGCAACGTCGATAAGATCGCTTTCACGGGTTCCACTGAGGTGGGAAAACTGATCCGCGTTGCCACGGCAGGCAGCGGCAAGAAACTCTCGCTGGAGCTGGGCGGCAAGTCGCCCTTCATCGTCTTTGAGGATGCGGACATCGAAGCGGCGGTGGAAGGTGTTGTCGATGCCGTGTGGTTCAACCAGGGGCAAGTGTGCTGTGCGGGCACGCGGCTTCTGGTGCAAGAAGGCATCTACGACCGCTTCGTTGCACGGTTGAGAGGGCGGATGGATTCATTGCGTGTCGGCGATCCCTTGGACAAGAGCAATGATATGGGGCCTCTGGTCGATCCCGTGCAGGTGGCGCGCGTCACGTCGCTGGTGAAGAAGGGCGAGAGCGAGGGCGGCGAGCTGGTGCAGGCTTCGTGCGAGCTTCCGGCGCAGGGCAATTTTTATCCGCCGTCGCTGTTCCTCAATGTGGATACATCATCGACCGTGATGCGCGAGGAAATTTTCGGGCCCGTTGTTTCCGCCATGACCTTCAGAACTCCGGAAGAGGCGGCGGCGCTGGCCAATCACACGCGCTATGGGCTTGCGGCTTCTATCTGGAGCGAAAACCTCAATGTGGCGCTCGATGCCGCGGCGCGCGTGAAGGCGGGCGTAGTGTGGATCAATTCCACCAATCTCTTCGATGCGGCGGCGGGGTTTGGGGGTTACAAGGAATCCGGCTTCGGGCGCGAGGGCGGACGTGAGGGACTCTACGAATATCTGCAGGCCGAGTGGCTGAAGGCGCTGAAGCCGGCGAAGGTTTCCGCAGCGAAGCTCAGCGGCACGACGGCGGATGTGGAAGCGGCAACGCCTTCCATCGACCGTACGGCAAAAATGTATATTGGCGGCAAGCAGGCGCGGCCTGACAGCGGCTATTCCTATGCGGTGAAGGATGCAAAGGGCCGCGTCATCGGACAGGCAGGGCTTGGCAATCGCAAGGATATCCGCAATGCGGTGGAAGCGGCGATCAAGGCAAGCGCGTGGGGCTCTGCCTCGGCGCATAACCGCGCGCAGGTTCTTTATTTCATCGCGGAGAATCTGGCGGCGCGGGCCGATGAGTTTGCCAGCCACGTGGGGCGGCGCGAGGTGGATGCTGCGTTGAAGCGTATCTTCTGGTACGCGGCCTGGGCCGACAAATATGATGGCCGCATCCATTCCACCAATGCGAAGCGGCAGACGACGCTGGCGTTCAATGAACCTTATGGCGTGATGGGCATTCTGTGCCCCGATGAGGCGCCACTGCTGGCGATGATCTCGCTTGCCATGCCGGCGCTGGCCATGGGCAACCGCATTGTGCTGGTTCCCAGTCCCACGCAGCCGCTGGTGGCGACGGATTTCTATCAGGTGCTGGATACCTCAGATGTGCCAAGCGGGGCGTTCAATATCATTACAGGCGCGCGCGACGAACTGGCGAAAACGCTTGCCGAGCATGATGAGGTGGCGGCGCTCTGGTATCACGGCGGTGCCGAGGGCAGCGCTGCAGTGGAGAAGGCTTCCGCGGGCAATCTCAAGGTGACTTGGGCGAATGGCGGCAAGGCCTTTGACTGGTTCAGCGAGAGCCAAGGTCAGGGCCATGAATATCTGCGCCGCGCCACACAGGTGAAGAACATCTGGATTCCCTATGGGGAGTGAAGCGCTCGGCAGACGCATTGCGCAAGGAGCAGGGCGGGAGCCAGCCGATCTTGTGCTCAAGGGCGGACGGTTCTTCGATCTTGTGAGCGGAGAATTGGTGCCGTCGGATGTTGCGGTCAGCGGCGACACGATTGTCGGCACTTTTGGTACCTACCAGGGCAAGCGTGAGATCGATGTATCGGGACAGATCATCGTGCCGGGCTTCATCGACACGCATCTGCATGTGGAATCTTCGCTCGTCACGCCGCTGGAGTTTGACCGTTGCGTGTTGCGCTATGGCGTGACCACGGCGATCTGTGACCCTCATGAAATCGCCAATGTGCTGGGCGTGCAAGGCCTGCAGTATTTCTTCGATTGCGCCGAACAGACGGTGATGGATTTGCGCGTGCAGCTTTCAAGCTGCGTCCCGGCAACACATCTCGAGACATCGGGCGCGCGGCTGACGGCAGATGACCTCAGGCCTTTCATGCATCACCCGAAAGGTATTGGCCTTGCGGAAATGATGAATTATCCCGGTGTGTTGCGGGAGGATCCTGAGACACTGGACAAGCTTGTGCTGTTCGAAGGGCGTCATATTGACGGGCACGCGCCCTTGCTGCGCGGACTTGATCTCAACGGCTATCTTTCGGCTGGCATCCGCACTGACCATGAGACGACGACGGCGGCAGAAGCATTAGAGAAACTCAAGAAGGGCATGCATATTCTGATCCGCGAAGGCTCGGTGTCCAAGGACCTGCATGCGCTCACTCCCATCATCACCGAGCGCAATTCTCCCTACATCGCCCTGTGCACGGATGACCGCAATCCGCTGGACATTGCGGAGGAGGGGCATCTCGACTTCATGATCCGCGAAGCGATTTTGCGTGGGGGCGATGTGCTGGCCTGCTATCGCGCCGCCAGCATTTCGGCCGCCAAGATGTTTCGTCTGCATGACCGGGGGCTGGTGGCGCCAGGCTGGCGGGCCGACCTTGCTGTCATTGATGCGCTGGAGACATGCCGTGTCTCAAAGGTCTTCACGGCGGGGCGGCTGG
>JBIOWL010000413.1:0-2000 GCA_044868645.1 Aestuariivirga sp. | reverse complement strand
CAGCCAACAACCTTGTTACCTAAGTGAGTCGACGTTTGGGGTAGCGCCGGCGTTCTCGCCGGCTGTGACGCGGGCATCTTGCCCGCACTGTGGCGGCGTCATCTCGGCGCGGAGCGGCTATTTGAGTTTCATGCTCTGCAGCATTTTCTGGTATGAGGGCTGAAGTTTTCCAAACGTGTTTTCGGGTGCAATGAATACCAGGTAGAGCAGTCCGCCTTGAGGGCGCTGCAATGTAACCAGCCAGTCATGCTCAGGAATCGGCTGGCCGTTCTGTTGGATCGGTGAAGTCCCGCTGAGATCAAGCGCCCTGCCCTGTTGCCCACTTATCTGAATAGTTTTGGCGTTGCCAGAAGGCTTCATGCCGGGATTTTGTTGCTGCAAGTTTTGCACCAGCTCCTGCGTCGCCTGATCGAGTGACCCGTTTGCCGGCGCGCCATCAATTACTACTCCATAGGCGATGCCTGTCTGCTGTGAAACTCCTGCCTGCGGCGCAATCGTAACTCCGCCTGAACTCTGGTCGCCGAAAGGCTGCCAATTCTCGGGATACGAGATGGTGAATGCGCTGTGATCCAGCTGTTTAAAATTTCCACTGGGCTTCACCTGCTCGAGCGAAACGTTCGATATGTCACCGCCGGCCGCGCCGCCACCACCACTGGGCGGGGCCGGAAGATTTGCCGGCGTGGCTCCACTTTGCTTATTTTCCTTCGCCCAGACGCCCTGCTTCGCCCCGGCGGCGATTTCCTGCGCCGTGTAGACCTTCACGCCATTCGCTTGCTGTTTCGCGCTGGCAAATGCCTGGCTATCCGCCTGATAGTTCTTCGGCGGCCAGGGCTGGATCTCTTTGGAAATCGCCGCTTGCCGGTTGCCGGGATTGGGGTGATCGCTCAAGAACTGTGGACCGCCGCGACTGCCCTGTTTCTCGAGCTTCTGGAAGAAGTCAGCCATCGCCTGCGGGTTATAGCCAGCTTTGTAGAGAATGATGGCGCCGACGGCATCGGCCTGTGCTTCATCGCCGCGGGAGTACTTCAGCATCACCAGGCCGCCGCCGATATTGATTCCTAGTTGAGCCAGCGAGCCCAATTTACCCTGACCCAATAACCCGCCCAGTATTCCCGCAATTCCCTGCGCCAAAGCGCCCTTGGTCATCTGCTTAGCAGAGTGCTGCATGTAAACGTGCGACATCTCGTGCGCCATGACGCCCGCGAGTTCTGCTTCGTTATCTGCCGCAGTGATGGTGCCGATGTTAATGAACATGGGCCCACCCGGCAGCGCAAAGGCATTAATTTCCTTCTGCGGTATAACGTGGAACTCGTACGGCCACGAGTACTGCTGCGGAATCGTGGCTACCAGCTTCTTACCCAGCTGCTGCACATACTGGGTGGCGGGGCTGGAGTCGGGCAGCACCGGCATTTGCTGATAAACCTCAGCCATGGCCTGGCGCCCGACTTGCTCCTGCTGTTCTTTGCTTATGCCGCTGACGGTACCGGGATTAGGCAGCTCCGGGGCGGCGGTCCCAGCCAGCACTGGGTTGGTGGAAACCAACAACACCATTGTGAGCGCCAGCGCCCGGTATACAAATTGGCGGTCTCTCATAGCTAAATCTCTCACCTTTATATGATGCAAGATGCAAATTTCCGCCGTCTGGGATTCCTGAGCGCAAGGAGGAAGCGAGGCGAAACCCTATCGGCCAGCAGATTCTTGATCCGCGCAGTCTTGCGGCCATGCAGCAACTCGAAAATGTCGTAGGCTGCGCTATGGTGCGCCAGAAAAAAGATCGAGTGGCTGTAAACTAATGAAAGCACGATACGGAGAGGTGTGTGAGTGGTTGAAACAGGCGGTCTTGAAAACCGCTGTACCCGGAAGGGTACCGGGGGTTCGAATCCCTCCCTCTCCGCCATCTACAACGGAAACTTACACTTGTAGACGCGGCCTGTTGGTGGCTGAAACTGACTGCTGCCCATTGCTGCCCAATCCTGAGAAAAGCTGCTCGACACCTTCCA
>JBIOWL010000412.1:0-2512 GCA_044868645.1 Aestuariivirga sp. | reverse complement strand
CGGACCATTGCAGGGCTTCGGGCGTCATGCCGATGAAAGCGGTAAATGGCGCCGAAGTGGCCCGCTGACAATCGGTGCAATGGCAGACAAGATTGCGCGTTGTTGCGCCTGAATACGACCAGGTGACGGCCCCGCACATGCAGCTTCCGGATAGCGTGTTCATGCCTGCTATTTCTAACCATAAAGCGAATTGGAGACCGACGTGATTGAAATCTATGCTTGAACAAAAGAAGGATGGCTCACGGCGGCGACGCTTTGCACCGGAAACCCGGCAGGGTGCCGACGTTCTTTGAAAGACACGGACCATTGCGATGAAAGCGTTTGAAGCAAAACACTATCTGCTGAAGGCTGAATTGCTCTGGGACCAGGTCCATGACCGCAAGGCATATCCCTTCGGGCTGCCAGTGTTGCGGTCTTTCCATGAACTGGAGTTTCATCCGAAAGTTACTTTCATCATCGGCGAGAATGGCTCGGGCAAGTCAACGCTCATTGAGGCTTTGGCGATTGCTTGGGGCTTCAACCCGGAAGGAGGCAGCAAGAACTTCAATTTCACAACGGCTCCCGCCCATTCGCAGCTCCACAAATACTTGAAACTTATCAAGTCGCCACGGCGGCCGAGAGATGGCTTTTTCCTCAGGGCGGAAAGCTACTTCAATGTTGCGACAACGATTGACCAGCTTGATCTCGATGAAGGGCCGGTTTTCAGTCCTCCGATCAAGGATGCCTATGGCGGCAAGTCACTCCACGCGCAGTCGCATGGCGAGTCCTTCTTTGCGCTGCTCGAAAATCGATTGCGCGGCAATGGCCTCTATATCTTTGACGAACCGGAAGCCGCGCTTTCCCCGTCGCGGCAACTTTCCATGCTTGTTCGCATGAACGACCTTATTCGTGACAATTCGCAATTCATCATTGCCACTCATTCACCCATCCTGATGGCCTATCCGAATGCCTGGATCTATCAGATTGGTGAAAAGGGCATTGACCGGATTGCCTATGAAGACACTGAGCACTTTCAAGTCACCAAGTCGTTTCTCAATGGCCGTGAGAAAATGCTGGAGCATCTTCTGGATTGACGGGTTTTTCCGTATCGAGGGCGGCTTACAGCAACCAACGGTCAATTGAATCCATATTTCTCCATGGGCGCACTTGATGCGCCCACCCAGCGCAAAGAAAACTGGTTCGGCGGGTTGATCCCGGATCAAGTCCGGGACGCCGATGGAGGATGTGGAGCATGATTCCAACTGACCACTGGAGACTCTAGCCCGCCACCTGCGCCAGCGCCCAGTCCCGGAAAATCCTGATCTTGCGGCTGGAGGCGCGCGCCTTGGCATAGGCAATGTAGTAGCTGAGGCCAGAGCTCGCCTCGATATCGAAAAGCTGCACCAATTGCCCCTGTGCCAGTTCCTGCTGGATGAAGGCCGGTGTTGCCAGAGAAATGCCCTGGCCCGCAAGTGTCATGCGCGTCGTCATCTGCTGCGTATCGACGTCAACGCCGGGACGGCGGATTTCCACAGGGCCCTTGAATCCCGCCGCGCTGAGCCACAGCTGCCACCAATCATCGGTTGGCGCGATCAACACATGGTCGAGAATGTCTTCTGGCTTTGAAGGCCGTCCCTCGCGGGCCAGATAAGCGGGGCTTGCAACGCACACGAACAGCTGCTTGAGCAAATGATGGCTGGTGACGCCCGGCCAACTGCCTTTGCCGGAACGGATCGCGACATCGATACTTCCGCCAGCAAGGTCGGCAAGCTCTGTTGAAACTTCGAGCCGCACCGCAAGCTCCGGATGGCTCATCTGCAAAGTGCCAAGCCGTGGCGCCAGCCAGGAACTCGCAATCGTTTGCATCGTCGAGATGACAAGGAGATTTTCGCGTTCATCGCGCAAGGAGCGGAATGCCGTGCCGATGTCGCGCAAGCCCTGCTGCACGATGGGGAAGATGCGCGCTCCCTCTGCGGTCAACGTCACGCCGCGCGCCAGCCGCTCGAACAGAGCGGACCCTGCGAAGGATTCGATGACCTTGATCTGATAGCTCACTGCCGATTGCGTCATGTTGAGCTCGGCCGCCGCGCGGGTCAGGTTGCCGTGACGCGCCACGGCCTCGAACACTTTGACGGCTTGCAGGGGAGGGGACTGGACCATGCCGGACCCATAAACCCATTTGATGCCTGTGGCCAGTCTTTGCGTTGGACGAGAGACACTTGCGGTAGCATCTTATGCTTCAGAACAGCCACACCGAGGAATTGCCGCCATGACACTCTCGTTCAGGTATTTTGTTAATTCGCTGATTTCAAATGTGAAAAACGGAAAAGCTACACCCCGGCTCAATGTCTCGAAATTCCCCGAACATGACCTTCGGGATATCAACCTTCCGCCCAACTATCGCCATAGAGCCAATCTCAGCCATGAACTGGATGACTGGCGTACGCGGCTTTTGCGGTAGAGTTCACTCGCTATTTTTTGAGGCGAGTACCGAACTTCCATCCCTCCCCCGCATAGCGCGGGGAGGGTGGCG
>JBIOWL010000411.1:0-6796 GCA_044868645.1 Aestuariivirga sp. | reverse complement strand
GCCGGCTGTTCAATGCGGCCAGAACATCCATGGCTTCATTGATATCGGCCGGACTGGGTGTGAAGCGTGTGGCGCTTTCGGCATGAACATCACGCCGGTTCGGCCCCGGAGGCGGCTGCAAAACCGGGGGATCAAGCGATGCAAGTTCCCAGCTTCGCCCACTCTCAAACTGATTGAGTTTGTTGACGCCGTCCGCTGCTGCAAAGGATGTGTGAGAACGCAACCTTGCCATGGTAACCGCCATCGCATCATCATTCGGTGCGGCAACAGCTGAATCAATCTTGGCTGTTTCCTCTGCAGCGCCGAGAGATTTGGCGGGCCGGATAGTGTCTCTTATCTGTTGTAGCGCTTCCGGACGCAACAGTGCTCCGGGCAATCTCTGCGCGCGCGGGACACGCTGGCGCAGGATAGCGAAGAGCGCATGAACAGGATTGGCGCCGCTCACCTTCATGGAGTTAGTTCACCTTGAACAGGTTCTCGCGGACTTCCGCCTTGGTGACATAGTTGAATTGCTCAACATGCACGGCCTTGATGACATTCTGGCCGAGATTGGCGGCAGCATTCGCCTGTATCGCGTTGGTCAATGACTTCATTTGCACGGAATTGATTTGCTGAATGCCATTGGTGGCAAAATCCGCAACTGCCCTGATGGCGGCGTCCATCAGCGGGGGCTTCAGATCCTCCACGGGCCAATGGATCGAATTGCGGTCAATGACCGAAGATACCTTGATGACGAAATAGCCAACCACCTGGCCGTTCTGAAGAACTGGGATGCCGTTGATGTCGCTCGACACCTGGCTGAACTCCGGATTGCTTTCAGCTTCCTCGCTTGGCGTACCTGGCGCCATGAGGAACCCACCAAGCCAAATGCCCGCCACAACGGCAACACACCCTACAAGGCCCGCTGCAAGATACTTGAACATTGTGAGTTAGGGCGCGTCGCCATAGCGTGAATAAGTCCCATCCGATTCGTCCTGGGCGGCGGCGGCCGTGAGAAGTCCGGTAATATCGGAAAGTGCCGCTGTATGTGCCTGAAGAAGGCTGTGGTTCTTGTCTACAAGGGGGCGCACTTCCTGCAATGCAATTTTGATTTCCGGCATTTCCGAAAGGCTGATGTTCATGCTCTGGAGCGCCAGAAGCTCGCGCAAGATCTGATTCTTCTTATCGATGAACGGCTGATGATCGGCTGACTTGCCACCTTCCAGCAAACGGTTCTCTTCATCCAACACTTGCTTGAGCCGGTGCACACTGTTCAGGATGGTTTGCGCCATGCCAGCTTGCCGCAAGTCTTCTGGGTGGGCACTCATCTTTGTCTTCAAGCGGCTATCCTGCATAAGACTTCACCTCAAATTTGCTGAAGAACGGATTGCCGCGTTCACCAGCCGCATTCTGTCCATCTGCAAGGCCAAGTTGTTCGGCCAATCCCAGGGGGCTGCGCTTTGCAGTGGCCTCTGCAACCTTTTCAGTGAACATCTGCTGCCAAAACTGCCCCGAACTTCCTGAACCATAGATGCCGGCAGACTCGTCAGGCATCATCTCACCATAGAGATGCGTAAGTATGCTTGCCTCAAGTTGTTCGCCAGTATTTGCGGAGACCTGTGCAACATTGGTAGCTGTCCCGGCTCCGCTCAACGCGGCCAATCTGCTTGCGGCTTCCTGCAGGCGTGAGGGTTCCGCATTCTTCATGACCTGCAACAGAAGATCATCTTCCGCCGCCACTGGTTTCCGGGCCTTGGCCACCTGCCTCAGGCTTTCGCTAAAGTTGGACATTGCCGTTTCGGGTGAACCTGGAACTGTGGCCGGCTTGCCGCGCGCCTTGCCCGCTGCAGATGGTCTGGCAGCCTGAACAACACTCATGATGATGTCGTTGATCAAAAGGGACTCCTTGCAGAATCTGCAAGGAAGATAGGTCACGGGTCTTGTGCGTAGCTGAAAGTTGCAGCCTGGCGGCCCGCGCGCTCGCTGGCGCTTTCTTCTTCATCCAGTGCCAAGATTTCTGCTTCCAGTTCGGCAATTTGCTCCACGAGCCGATCTTCGGCAATGCGCTGCCGGAACGCCTTGGAGACGGCCTCGGACAATGCCTGCTGCAGCGACCGGCGTTTCTGGCGTATGCCTTGCAGGCGGCCCGCTATGAGCGATGTGTTCCGGAGATTTGTCCACTTGTCATCCGCCAGTTGCGCAAGGCATCTGTCTTCGGCGCTGGCGAACTCGGCATCTTCATTGCGCATGGCGGCAATGTCCGCTTCAAGCTGAACGCGGACCATGTGAACAACACCCGCGAGCCGCCGTTTCGAGCGCACCAACTCCCTCATCGCATCACGTCCACAAGCCAACTCTGGTATGACTGCACCGGTATCTCCAACACGTTGAGCGCGTCGGTGGCGAGCAAGGCCAGCGCCACGAGGATTGTGAATCCCATGGTTGCAAAATAGACTTGAAGCTGCGGTGTGAACTTGCTGCACAATCCCAGCGCCAGATTAGCTACAACCGCATAGACAATGAACGGCGCGGCCATCTGCAGCCCCATGAGGGTTGTATCGCGAATGGTCTTGCCTGTGATTTCGGTGAGTTGCTGAGCCGTTATTCCCGTTGCCATGGGAAGGATATCGTAGCTCCTCAGGAGCGCCGCTAGGCTCTCGAGGTGCAGGCCCGCTGCTAAAATGAGCATCGTCGTTGACAAGGTGAGGAACGTCGCGAGCGTGCTGTTGGGGTCAAACTCGTCGATGGCTTGGCCAGGCACACCCGCCAATCCGACGGTTGAGGCTATCGTCGAGGCGGCGAAACGGCTCGCCTGAAGAAAGCACAGGCCCCAGAAGCCGATCGCAAATCCGGTCAGCATCTCCTGGACGACGGGCCACAGGAGTGCCATGGAGGAGTAGGCTGCTGTTTCAGCCGGCAGCCTGTTTCCAATCGCGGGAAGAAGCGCAGTTGTGACGGCCAACGCCAGCAATAGCCGGAAGTACATTGGCAGCCGTGGATTGCTGAGGCCGGGGAGCAAAATGAAGGCCGTGCCCACTCTGCAGAAAACAAGCACCCAGAGCAGCAGCAGATGCTGGGCCGCCCCAATCAAGAGAGCGATCCGATGACATCGATCTGGGTAGCCTTCGCGACCTCTATGTGAGACAACACCGGCAAGTTCGGAAAGACCCGGTCGATGATCATCCTGACATAGGGCCGCGCTTCAGGTGAACAGGCCAGAGCGAAGCTCGTGCCGTTGTTGACGTGTGGTTTGATGACCCGGGCGGCATCTGCGGCGAAAGCTTCGAGGTTCTTCGTATCGATATCGAACTCGATGATCTCGCCCTTGTTGTCGCGCCTGAGCGACTGCATGAAAACGGTATCCCACTTTCCGCCCAGGCGAATGATCCTGAGTTTTCCACCGCCGCTGATGTCGCCGCAAATCTGTTGCGCAAGCCTGAGCCGTACATGTTCAGCCACGACTTCAGGTTTACGGGTATGCTGCGCCACCTCGGCAATGGACTCCAGGACAAGATGGAAATTTCTGATAGAGATGCGCTCGGCCAAGAGCAGTTTGAGAATGGCCTGGATTGAAGAGAACGAAAGAAAGCCAGGAACGATTTCGTCCAGCAATTTCCGGTATTCCGGCTCCATGTTGTCTGTGAGGGCGCGAAGATCGCGGTAGGAAAAGAGGAGTGACAGGCTGGCGCGCACCGTCTCCGACAGATGCGTCAACATGACCGACATCGGATCAAAGGCGCCATAATCGGCATCCCGGAGCTCAGCGCCAAACATCTCGGGAACCCACATTGCCTCAAGCCCGAAGGCAGGTTCCTTAACGAAATCACCCGGAACCTTGGGTTTCTCCTTGCCGGCGGTGATCACGAGAACCTCCCGCGGACGCAGTTCAAAGCTCGCTGCCTCGGTGCCGTGCACCTTGATTGCATAGGATTTCGGCGGGATCCTGAGGTCATCCGTGACGTTGATGTCCGGCAAGACAAAGCCATAGAGCTGAGCGAATTTCTTGCGCATTTTGGTGACGCGTTGCGTAAGTTCAACCTGATCCACCAGCAACAGGTTCATGATCTGCTTTCCAAGGCACAATTCGATAGCAGGCGTTTTCAGAAGATTACGCACGGAATCTTTTTCGGTATTGGCGCGGGCCTCCTGCGCTGCCTTCTTCTTATCATCCTCGATCTTTCCAAGTTGCGCTCTCTGCCGCTTGAGGGCTACCGATGCCAGGAACATGGCAATGCCGATCATCGCAAAGGGAAAGAATGGCAAACCGGGAACCAGCGCGAGTACACCCAGCATGCCGGAACCAACGACGAGCGCCCTTGGATATCCGCCGAGCTGGGCAACCACCGCCTTGTCTGCCGTGCCTTTGTTTCCGCCCTTGGAGACCACAAGACCAGCGGCGAGGGAGACGATGAGCGCCGGAACCTGCGTAACGAGACCATCACCGACAGTGAGTCTTATGTAGGCATCGGCAGCGGCAGCAAAATCCATGTCGTGACGCAGGACGCCGACAATGATGCCACCGAATGAATTGATGAAAGTAATGATGAGGCCCGCAATAACGTCACCTCGGACAAACTTCGAGGCGCCATCCATTGACCCGTAGAATGAACTTTCTTGCTCGAGTTCCGAGCGCCGGGCACGTGCTTCGTTTTCGTCGATCAGGCCTGAGGAAAGATCCGCATCAATGGCCATCTGCTTTCCCGGTATGGCGTCGAGGGTGAAGCGCGCGCCCACTTCGGCGATACGCGTTGCGCCTTTGGAGATCACGATGAAGTTGACGGTCAGCAATATGACGAAGACCACGACACCAATGACAAAGTCACCGCCCATCACCAGGTTGGCGAAGCCTCCCACCATGTGCCCCGCCGCCAAGTGTCCCTCCTGGCCATGGGAGAGAATAAGCCTCGTTGTCGCAACGTTAAGTGCCAAGCGAAGCATTGTGGCGATGAGAAGAACCATTGGAAATGCCGAGAAGTCGAGAGGTTTCTCGATCCACAGGGCAACCATCAGAATGAGAATAGCCAAAGAAAGCGACAGGGCAAGGCCGAGATCCAAGATGATCGCCGGCACGGGCACAAACAAGATGGCCAGAATGGCGGCAACGCCAATGGCAAATCCGATTTCAGCCGGCCTGCGCTTCAGTTCGCCTGCCTGTTCAGCGATGCTCAAAACCAATTCTCCACGACGGGAGGAAGAAGCCCTGCCCAGACGCACAGGCATGACGCGCCAACCTTGCGTCTATCTGCACAGTCAGGTCAGAACCCGGTGGCAATCAGGCCGTAAAGTCTTTCCGTCAGAACGCTGAGCTGACCGGCAACGAATGTTCCACTGAAGAGCGCAGCGCCGAACACCGCAATGATCTTGGGAACAAAGGTCAATGTGGACTCTTGCAGCTGTGTCAGGGCCTGCCCAAAGGCAATCAGAATACCTACAACCATCGCCGAGGCAACAAACGGGCCGGAGATGAAGATCGTGGCCCAAATTGCCGCCTGGACAATTTCGAGTGCATCAGCCTCGTTCATGCCGAGGTGATACGCAGCCCATCAGACAGACTAATGGTCTTTCCGGTATCAAGCGTGGCGACAGATCCGCTCTCCGCCACATCCACGGCCACGACAACACCGGTTTCACCGGACACAAGCGAGCTGACCTTTCGGCCAATGAGCGCCGATGCCTCGACCGCCGAGAAACGTTGCTGCATGGCTTCAAGCTTGCTGTTCAGCTTGATTGTCTGTTCAACCGTTGAAAACGAAGCCAATTGTGCGAGGCTCTCCTTCTGGTCAACGGGGTCGGTGGGATCCTGCGATTTGAGCTGCTCAAGCATGAGCTTGAGAAATGTGTCGTAGTTGAGGGTTGCCTTCTCCATGTCCGACTTCGGCGCGCTTACCGTCGTGCTGACCGGGGTGATGTTCATTGCCTGCTCCTCTTTTATCCGCCGAACTCACGCCATTGAGAGACGCACCGGCAATAACTTCGTCATCCATTCTGAAATTGATCCGTAATGTCTTGAGTGCCGCGTAGTAGTCGGCGGTGGCCACTTGCTTCTCCGCCTGATCGAGTACGGCGTGATATCCCTCGCGGCGGATTGTGCGCCTGACCTGTTCGCTCTGGCTCACAAAGACGCAACGCGTCAGTTCCGAATTCTGTGGATCCATGATCATCGTCTGCACGACAAAATAGAGGTTCCGCAGAGGCGTTTTGGCATCTTCGGCCTGCATCACATGGTTTGACAGAAGGAACTGCGCGTCATTCAGAAGCTCGATGGAGCCGCGGCGGTCGAGCCTTATAACGGCGCCATTGATGAAGAGCTTTTCGTTTTTCTTGAGGTGGATGATCATGCTTTGACCGCAAGTCCTGCGCAGATGCTTTCGGAAATCTCGACGAGCGGCTGGAGATCCGTCTCAGTGCCCCGGCGGATGCCCTCGGCGTACCGCAGCATCCAAATGCCGATGGATATCAGCTTTGCACGCAACTCGATTGGAAGGGCATTCTCGCTGGAAGCCAAATCCTCTAACAGCACGCCCCACAGCCGGCTCAGGAAAAACACCGCTTCAACACCTTCCCTGCTCCTGGGGCCCACTTTCTTGG
The DNA here is from genome assembly GCA_044868645.1 of Aestuariivirga sp. GTDB lineage: Bacteria > Pseudomonadota > Alphaproteobacteria > Rhizobiales > Aestuariivirgaceae > Aestuariivirga. Next base: position 229 of record JBIOWL010000411.1, on the reverse strand, counting down.
CCTTGTTCAGCAGCATGATGGAATGACGAAGCGCCTTTCGCTCGTTATCTCGGATTCTATCCGAAGCCTCTTCCGCGACTTGATTGTAGTACTGCTGGTACACGGCTACCTCAAATGTAGTTCACAAGGCTTAGTTTGGAGATTCTGCTGGTCACGGAGTAGGATGCCTCCAACTGATTGGTCAGGGTATTGAGTCGCGTCACCGCTTCGTAAGGGTCCACACCTTCCA
>JBIOWL010000410.1:0-3677 GCA_044868645.1 Aestuariivirga sp. | reverse complement strand
AGTGTGACACATCTCGATGTTGCCCTTGCCGACTTCATTGGCGGCCTCGAGGGGCGGGGCAATTTCACCGCCGGGGAACACCTGGATCTGGAATTTGCCGTCGGTTGCTTCCTTCACGAAGCGGGTGAAGGTTTCGGCGGCGCCGTAAATGGTATCAAGCGCCTTGGGGCCGCCAATGAAGTCGGCAAGGGCAACATCGAGATGTGTCACACTGCCTCTTACTATTACTGGGGCAAGGATCCGACCTATGCTTTCGGCACGGCCGTGCCCTTCGGACTCAATTCCCGTCAGCAGAATGCCTGGATGTATTATGGCGGCGGCTTGGACCTGTTGAACGAGTACTACGCCACACAGAACCTCATTGCTTTCCCTTGTGGCAACACGGGGGCCCAGATGGGAGGTTGGTTCCGCAAGGAAATCAAGTCAGTAGCCGACCTTCAAGGCGTCAAGATGCGCATCGGCGGCTTTGGCGGCAAGGTCATCTCCAAGGTCGGCGTTGTGCCCCAGCAGATCCCAGGCGGCCAGATTTACGAGAATCTGGAAAAGGGCGTCATCGACGCCGCCGAATGGGTCGGCCCCTATGACGACCTGAAACTCGGCTTCTACAAGGTCGCACCCTACTATTATTATCCCGGCTGGTGGGAAGGCGGCGCCATGCTGCACACCATGGTCAACACGGCGAAATGGGCAGAGTTGCCTGCTGTTTATCAATCCATCATCAAGACGGCTTGCCAGGCCGCCAACAGCGACATGCAGGCCGCCTACGATTTCAAGAATCCACCTGCCCTGAAGGAACTGGTGGCGCAGGGAGCAAAGCCTGCACCCTATCCACAGGACGTCATGGAAGCCTGTTTCAAGGCGGCAAATGAGACCTATGCAGAGATTTCAGCCAGCAATGAGTGGTTCAAAAAGGTCCATGACCACATGATGGCGTATCGCAAGGATGCTTTCCTGTGGTCGCAATTCTCGGAGTACACCTTCGACCGCTTCATGATGAAGCAGCAGCAGGACAAGACCTTGTAAACTGCCAAAACATGCAAAAGACAAGGGCGCCGAAAGGCGCCTTTTTTAATCGAGACTCGGAGTCTCGATTACAACGCTATCTGTGTCGATCTTCTTTTGCCCTTCGCCGATGGCGAGCCACGGGAAAAGCACGACTATGGCGACCATGATGAGCTGCAGGATGATGAAGGCCACCCCGCCCCGATAGATATGGGCTGTCGTGACGCCATCGATCATGCGGCCGGAAATCTTGTCGGCAAATGGCAGGCTGGGGGCAACCGACCGCATGTAGAACAAGGCAAAGCCGAAGGGCGGCGTCAGGAAGCTTGTCTGCATGTTCATGCCGAGAATGATCCCGAACCAGACAAGGTCGATGCCGAGTTTCTGCGCCACCGGCGCAAGAAGCGGAATGACGATGAAGGCAATCTCGAAGAAGTCGATGAAACAGCCAAGAATGAAAACCAGGATGCTGACGGCAAGCATGAAGCCCCACTGCCCGCCGGGAAGGCCGATGAACAGTTCTTCAACCCACACATGGCCATTGACGCCGTAGAAAGTCAGGGAAAAGACCCGGCTGCCGATAAGGATGAACATAACGAAGCAGGCAAGCTTCGTCGTGCCGTCCAGTGCCTCGCTCAATGTCTTGAATGACAGTTTGCCTTTCGCCGAGGCCAGGATGATGGCGCCCATGGCGCCCATGGCGCCGCCCTCTGTCGATGTGGCAATGCCAAGGAATATGGTTCCAAGCACCAGGAAGATCAGGGCCAAGGGTGGAATGAGGACAATGATCACTCTTTCTGCAAGGCGCGATAGCAATCCCAGCTTCAGGAACTCATTGGCGATGGCGATGAGATAGGCAAGTACCGCTGCAATCGCCGCCCCCCAGATGCCCGCCCCCTGGGCCACGCGGTCCTTCAGAAAATACCAGGCCAGCACGCCGACAATGGCGCTGACGGCGAGCGTCACGAACAGTGAAGCAATGCCGAAGCCAAGCGTCCGCGCCTCAAGCGGCAGGGCCGGCACATGTTGGGGACGCACGATCGAAATGCCGAAGACATAAAGCATGTAGAGGCCGACCAGCATCAGGCCCGGAAGGATGGCGCCCGCATACATGGGCCCAACTGAGACGCCGAGCTGATCTGCAAGCACAATGAGAACAAGCGAGGGTGGAATGATCTGCGCCAGCGTGCCCGACGCCGTGATGACGCCGGCTGTCGTAGCTCTGTCATAGCCATAGCGCAGCATGATGGGCATGGAGATAAGCCCCATGGCGATGACCGAAGCGGCAACTACGCCGGTCGTTGCTGCAAGGAGTGCGCCGACAAAGATCACTGCATAGGCAAGCCCGCCGCGAATGGGCCCGAAAAGCTGGCCTGCCGTATCAAGCAGGTCTTCCGCCATCCCGGATTTTTGCAGGATGATTCCCATGAGTGTGAAGAAGGGAATGGCCAGCAGCGTCTCATTGCGCATGACATCAAGCACCCGGCCTATGGTGAGGCCGAGCAACGGCCAATCCAGTGTGATCGATTGCGAATAGGGGCCGAGTTCGACGGCGAGCAGGAAGAAGATAAGACCGTTCGCCGCCAGCGAAAACGCAACGGGGTATCCGAGCAAAAGGAAGATCACCAGTGAGGCGAACATGATGGGCGCCAGATTGTGGGCAACAAACTCAATCATGTTGCACACTCCTGATCACCGCCCAGCGCTTGATGATCTCCGAAATAGCCTGCGCCAGGAGGAGGGCAAAGCCCGCAAGGACAAAGAGTTTTGAGGGCCAGACGATGAGGCCCCCGGCGTTCTGCGACATCTCGCCGTTCTGCAGCGCCTCCCAGAAATAGGGAACGCCGAGCCACACCATCAGCAGGCAAAGCGGCAGCAGGAAGAAGATATGACCCAAAAGGTCAATCCAGTTGCGCACGCGCTCCGAAAAAAAGTGGGAAACCGCGTCAAGTCTCACATGGCCGTTTTTTTGCAGCACATAGGCCGCCGCCAGCAGGAACACCATGCCATAGAGGTACCATTGTAGTTCCAGCCAGGCATTTGAGCTTGTATCGAAGGCCTTGCGGATCACCGCATTGGCCGCACTCACCACGACTGCAATGAGGATGAGCCAGCGGATATGATAGCCGATGAAATGATTAATGGCGTCGATGCCCCGGCTCAGCGCCAAAAGACCTTGCATCTTTCCTCCCGTGCTGCACCGTTGACCGGGCAGTCATTTGTGGCATGACAATAACATGGCTTCTGACGCTGAAAACCCCAAAATGCCGGAGGGGCCACCGGACACGCCCTACACCCCGCCGCCGCCCGATGGCCGCCAGTCGGAAACCGCCCTTGCGGTGCAGCGCGGCGTCTGCCGCATGCTCCGCAGCATGGGTTTTGCCGTGCTGCCGGAATTCGTGCTGGCTTCGGGCCGCAGGGCCGATGTCATTGCCATGGACCCCAGCGGCCTCATCTGGATCGTCGAGATCAAGTCATCGCTGGCGGACTACCGGGCTGACGGTAAGTGGCATGAATACAGGGATTATTGTGACCGCTTTTGCTTTGCCATTCCCCACACCATGGAGCAGGCCATCATTCCGGAAGAAGTGGGCCTTATCGTTGCTGATAACTATGGCGCCGAAATCATGCGGCAACTCCCCGACCATCCGCTCCATGGCTCACGCCGCAAGGCT
>JBIOWL010000409.1:0-4258 GCA_044868645.1 Aestuariivirga sp. | reverse complement strand
CTTGCCCGGTGAACAAGGGCGGGGCTTTGCCCAAATTTCTCCCCACGGGGAGCATGCCCTCGGACTTGATCCGAGGGTACCGCCGAAGGCGGGGAGGGGGTAGTTCAAAAGTGCTGACACACCCCCTCGCCCACTGCGTGGGCACTCCCCCCAACGAGTTGGGGAGAGGGGAGCTTCGAGAGCAACAAGTTGGGGGAGAGAAAATCAAAAGGAAACTCACATGCCGAAAGAACCACCGAGATCACGGAGAGGGTATTGCTGGCAGGCAGCATTGCGTCTGTCTGGACTGTTTCGTTAACGGGTGGCGATCTGCTAAGGGGACCTAGAAGCAAATTGGTTTTGATGGATCAAATTTTATCCGTCATGCCTGCGAAGGCAGGCATCCAGCTTCCTGCGAGCAAAGCGGGATTCCCGCCCTCGCGGGAATGACGGTTTGAGATTCCGACTATCTGTCAAATTCGCATTGCTATCGCTGAGCAATGGAGGCCCCTGAGCCATGAACAAGCCGACCGACCCCAAAACCTGGGAACCGTCACCCAATAATCTTGAACCCTTCTTCATGGGCTTCACGCCCAACCGTTCCTTCAAGAAACGGCCGCGCCTCATCGCGCGCGCCAAGGACATGCATTACTACGACATGTCGGGCCGCCCCATCCTCGATGGCAGCGCGGGCCTGTGGTGCTGCAATGCCGGCCATTGCCGCGATTCAATCGTGGAAGCGATCCAGAAATCGGCGGCCGATCTCGACTTCGCGCCCACCTTCCAGTTCGGCCATCCCAAGGTGTTCGAGCTGGCCTCGCGCCTTGCCACCATGGCGCCCGATGATTTGAACTATGCCTTCTTCTGCAACTCGGGATCGGAAGCGGCGGACTCGGCGCTCAAGATCGCGCTCGCCTATCACCGCACCAAGGGCAATGCCTCGAAGACACGTCTCATCGGCCGCGAGCGCGGCTATCACGGCGTCAATTTCGGCGGCATTTCGGTGGGCGGCATGGTCGCCAACCGCAAATGGTTCGGCGCGATGCTGGCGGGCGTTGACCATCTGCCTCACACCTATAACCGCAAGGAACAGGCCTTCACGGCGGGCGAGCCGGAATGGGGCGGCCATCTTGCCAATGAGCTGGAGCGGATGATTGCGCTCCATGATGCCTCAACGATCGCGGCGGTGATCGTTGAACCGATGGCGGGCTCGACCGGCGTGCTGCCGCCGCCCAAGGGCTATCTCAAGCGCCTGCGTGAAATCTGCAGCGCCAATGACATTCTCCTCATTTTCGATGAAGTGATCACGGGCTTTGGCCGCCTCGGCACGGCTTTTGCCGCCGAACGTTTCGGTGTGACGCCGGATATTCTCACCTTCGCCAAGGGCGTTACTTCCGGCACGGTGCCGATGGGCGGCGTTCTGGTGCGCCAGGGCATTTATGATGCCTTCATGGGCGGGGCCGAGCATGTGATCGAGCTGTTCCATGGCTATACCTATACGGGCCATCCGATTGCGGCGGCGGCGGGTGTTGCCACCATGGATCTTTACCGGGATGAAAATCTCTTCGAGAATGTGCGAAAGCTCGAAAAGCCCTGGGCCGATGCGGCCTTCTCGCTCAAGGGTCATCCGCTTGTGGAAGACATCCGCACCATTGGTCTTGTCGCCGGCATCGACATCAAGCCGGTCGACGGCAAGCCGGGGCTTCGCGCCTATAAGGCCATGGAAAATGCCTTCCACGACATCGGCATGATGATCCGCATCACGACGGACACCATCGCGCTGTCGCCGCCCCTGATGATCACGCCTACGCAGATCAAGGAAATCTTCTCGGACAAGATGCCGAAGATCCTGGATTCGGTGGCTAAACTCTAGTCGACTACTAGTTGCGGATTTCCTCCGCCCAAGGATTCCAACGAGGCCTCAGAGCGGTTACTCTGGGGCCCTGGTGATTCGCGTATGGCGTTCTGGAAGCTCGCGCGGAGGGGCAAAAGGTAAAATGCGGTTCGGACAGGACGGCCCGTGGCTCGTGGCGGTGGCTCTTTGCGCCTGCGCGGCCATGGGGATCGGCGCCTATGGCATCGGCTCGGGCGCAATGTCGCCTACGCTTCTGGCCAGCGCCATCATTGTGCTGGGCCTTGGCCTCCTCATGGCGCAGGCGCGGTCCTATTTCCGCAGCGGCACCATAGAAGATATCGAGCAGGATATTGTGACAATGGCGCGTCGCATCGATACTGCCGAGCAGCACGCCCGCGACTGGCAGTTCGGCCAGGAAGGGCTTTCCCAGCAGATCACGGCGCTCAGGGCCGATACGAGCCTTGCTGCCACGCAATTGACGCAAGGGCTGGAAGAGATCCGCCGCTCGCATGTCTCCATTGCCGAACAGATCCAGTCGATCCTCGGCCAGCCTCTGCCGCCCCTGCCGAAGCATGAGGAAAACCTCAGCTATCCGCTGCCGCCACGCTTTAGCCCACACAATGATTACGACTTCCAGCCGGCGATGTCCGGGATTGCGCCTGCGCCTTCCAGGACTACCGACAAGCTGACGCTGGCGCTTGAACCCATCATCGACCTCTATACCATGCAGACGGCGCATTACCGCATGATCGTCAGCATGCTGAACGATAACGGCCAGGAGGTGCCGCCGGAAACCTTCCTTCTCCATGCCAGCCACACGGGCGAGCGGGCGGAGATTGACTATTTCGTCATCCGCGAGGCGCTGGGGCTTCTTGCCACTCTGCGCCAGCGCGATCCCAATCTCTGCATCATCACCGCTGTCGGCGCCGAGACGCTCTCGGACAATGGCATGCTGCGCGCCATCCTCAATGTCATGCTGGAGCGGCGCGATGTCTCGGCTGGGCTTGTGATTGAAATTTCCCATGTGGTTCTGGCAGGTCTTTCAGAGCAGGCGGTCGAAGGGCTGGCGCTTCTGGCGCGGGCGGGCGTTTCGCTGGCGCTGGCCAGCGCTTCGATCGCGGGGGCCGATCTTGGCGCGCTCAGCAAGCTCAACATGCGCTATGTGAGCCTTGCGGCGTCATCCATCGGTACCGGTCTTTCGGCTTTGTCAGCACTGGGCGGCTTTGTTCAGGCGGCACGGGCGCTTCGTGTCCAGATCATCATCACGCAAGTCATCGAAGCCCGCCAGATGCAGGAAATTTCCCGCACGGTGCGCTATGCGGCGGGGCCTGCCTTTGCTACCCCACGGCGGCTCAGGCGTGAGGACCAGCCGGAACAGTTGCCGCCGCTCCGCGCCGTCGCCTAAACTCATTCGATCATGCGAAAACTTTCTGCGGACTATCCCGTCTGGTTCTGTGACATTTGGGGCGTCATCCATAATGGCTATGAGCCATTTGCCAATACGGTGGCGTGCCTTGCGAAACATCGCGCCCATGGCGGTGTCGTTGTGCTGGTCAGCAATTCACCGCGCAGTGAAACCGGCATCGTCAAGCAGCTCGATGAAATCGGCGTTACGCGCGCCGCCTATGATGCTGCGGTGACATCCGGAGATGTCACGCGCACACTGATGGAGGAAGCGCCAACGCATAAGCTGTTCCATCTGGGGCCGGAGCGCGATCTCTCCATCTTTCATGGGCTTCATGTGGAGCGGGTGCCGTTGGAACAGGCAGGCGCCGTCATATGTACGGGACTTTTTCACGACGATCACGAGACGCCGGCTGACTATGAAACGCTGTTGAAGGACATTCTTTCGCGAAAGCTGCCGATGATCTGTGCCAACCCGGACAAGATCGTGCGGAAAGGTTCTCGGCTTCTTTATTGCGCGGGCTCGCTGGCAGAGCGCTATGCGGCGATGGGGGGTGAGGTTTCCATGGCGGGCAAGCCCTATGCGCCGATCTATGATCTCGCCCGCAGGAAGGCGGAAGCTGCGCGTGGCAAGCAGGTCGCCGTCGGAGACATTCTCGCCATCGGCGATGGGCCGGAGACGGATATCAAGGGCGCCGCAGACCAGGGTATTGCCTGTCTCTATGTGACAGGTGGGGTGCGCGACCACACAAGCGATATGGAAGCAGAACTGACCCATATACAAGAACTCGTTCCCAAGGCCCGCATTGTCGCTGCCGTGCCGGAACTGGTCTGGAGCTAGAGAGACTTCCCATTTGGACTTTGGTCTGGTTCTCGGTGCATCGCACAATGTTATGCTGCAGTGCGGGAGAGCATTGGGCCATGACGTCCTATTGCATCGAAGAACTGGTGGTCGGGCAGGAGGCTTTCATCGAAAAGCCTGTCATGGAGTCCGATATCGAAATCTTTGCCGAGCTCACC
>JBIOWL010000408.1:0-3388 GCA_044868645.1 Aestuariivirga sp. | reverse complement strand
TTGGCGGCAGTGCCTGGTTGGGACTTGCCGGGCTGGCCGCTGGTATTGTTGGTGCCATTGTGCTGCGCAGTTGGGCGCGCAAGCGGCAAGCCGCAACCGGACTGCCTTTTCCCTATGTGCTGACCGGCATTGCTATGATCCTGGTATTGCCGTTTCTTGGACTGGTCGTGGCGGGCTGGCCAATCACTTTCGATTATCCGGTTCTGGGTGGCTTCAATTTCACCGGCGGCACCGTCATCATTCCGGAATTCATGGCGCTGCTCGTGGCGCTCAGCATCTACACGGCCTCCTTTATTGCTGAAATCGTACGGGCCGGCATTCAGGCGGTAAGCCACGGCCAGAGCGAGGCGGCCCATGCCCTGGGAATGCGGAGCGGCATGACCACCCGGCTGGTGGTCATTCCCCAGGCCATGCGGGTAATCATTCCACCGCTCGCCAGCCAATACCTGAACCTGACGAAAAACTCTTCGCTGGCGGTGGCCATTGGCTATCCCGATCTGGTGGCGGCCGGCGGCACGGTTTTGAACCAAACGGGGCAGGCCATTGAGATCGTAATGATCTGGATGATTGTCTATCTCAGCCTCAGCCTGCTGACGTCCAGCTTCATGAACTGGTTCAACTCACGCATGAAACTGGTGGAGCGTTGACGATGAGCAGCGCCCCGAAAACATCCGCTTACCTGCGCACCGAAGACGCCCCGCTGCTTCCGGCGCCGATTTCAATGGTTGGCATTCAAGGGTGGATTATTGCCAATCTTTTCCCCACCATCGGAAACGGCATCGTGAGCGTTCTTGCCGGGGCGTTCCTGGTGTGGATCGGCTGGGGAGTTTTGGACTGGGCGCTCTTCAGCGCCGTATGGTCCGGCGAAAACCGCGAGGTTTGCGCGGTCGAGGGGGCGGGCGCGTGCTGGCCTTTCGTGTATTCACGGTTTGCTCAATGGATTTACGGTTTCTATCCGATTGACCAGCGCTGGCGGGTCAACATTTGTTTTATTGTCGGTGCCGCAGCGCTGATCCCGATGCTGATGCCTTCCATGCCGCACAAGAAATGGAACGCGCTGTTTCTCCTGATTGCCTACCCGCTGATCACCCTTATCCTTTTGACCGGCGGGCACTTCACCATGTCAGCGGCGGCGTTTCTCAATGCATTTATTATCCTGGCGCTTGCCGCAACCTTCCTGCCGCTCGCCGCGTTCGGCCTCGAGGATGGCATCCAATCCAACCGCATAGGCTTCGCGCTCGCGGGCCTTGGCATCCTCGTCTGGCTGGCCTCGTTCGTGATTGGCTCCAGCGTTTGGCACAGCGCACTGGGGAGCTTTTCACCCGGCAGCATTGCGGCAGCGATCCTCATCGGCTGTGGCGGCCTGATCAGCATTGCCCTGCTGCGCAGAGCGGGCAATTGGGGCGCGCAATCGGTTTTCCGCAGTTGGCTCATCGGCGCCGCAATAGTTTTCGGACTCATGCTGATCCTGAAAGTGGATTTCGGACTTCAAGAGGTGGAAACATCGCAGTGGGGTGGCTTGCTGGTAACACTGGTTGTCGCCATAACCGGTATTGTCGCGTCCCTGCCGCTTGGCATTCTCTTGGCACTCGGGCGGCGGTCACAAATGCCGATCGTCAAAACCTTCTCCATAATCTTCATTGAGGCCTGGCGGGGTGTTCCGCTGATCACGGTGCTCTTCATGGCCAGCGTCATGCTGCCGCTGTTCCTGCCCGAAGGCGTCAACTTCGACAAGCTGATGCGCGCCCTGATCGGCGTGGCGCTTTTTTCCTCGGCCTACATGGCGGAAGTGGTGCGCGGCGGCCTGCAGGCAATTCCCAAAGGCCAATATGAGGCGGCGCAGTCGCTTGGCCTGTCCTATTGGAAAATGATGAGCCTGATCGTGCTGCCGCAAGCGCTGAAAATCGTCATTCCCGGCATCGTCAACAGTTTCATCAGCCTGTTCAAAGACACAACGCTGGTTTCGATTGTCGGGCTATTTGATCTCCTGAACATCGTAACGACGACTTCCAATGACGCCAAATGGGCCTCGCCCCAGACGGGCGCCACAGGCTACTTCTCTGCCGCGCTGATGTTCTGGATTTTCTGCTTCGGCATGTCGCGCTATTCGCTTTTGATTGAGCGCAGGCTCAATACCGGACACAAGAGGTAAGGAACACTATGGCTGACGCCGTCAAAAACGTGAATCTGAGCGACGAGATCGCCATCCAGATCATTGCCATGAACAAGTGGTATGGCCAATTCCATGTGCTGCGCGATATCAACCTCACTGTCTACAAGGGCGAGCGCATCGTCATTTGCGGGCCTTCTGGCTCGGGCAAGTCAACGCTCATCCGCTGCATCAACCGGCTTGAGGAACACCAGAAGGGCGACATTCTCGTCGATGGTATTCCGCTGACCAACGATCTCAAGAAGATCGACGAGGTGCGGCGCGAGGTAGGGATGGTGTTCCAGCATTTCAACTTGTTTCCGCATCTCACGGTTCTGGAGAACCTGACGCTGGCGCCGATCTGGGTGCGCAAGATGCCGAAGCGGGACGCAGAAGAGCTGGCGATGAAGTATCTGAAGCGCGTCAAGATTCCGGAACAAGCCCTCAAATATCCAGGACAATTATCGGGCGGCCAGCAGCAGCGCGTCGCCATCGCCCGCTCGCTCTGCATGAATCCTAAGATCATGCTCTTTGATGAGCCCACCTCCGCTCTGGATCCCGAGATGATCAAGGAAGTTTTGGAAGTGATGGTGGACTTGGCGCAAGGCGGCATGACCATGCTTTGTGTAACGCACGAGATGGCTTTCGCGCGGCAAGTTGCTAACCGCGTCATCTTCATGGATCAGGGCCAGATCGTCGAGGAAAACGAGCCCAACGAATTCTTTAAAAATCCGAGAAGCCCCCGCACCAAGCTCTTCCTCGAACAGATTTTGCATTAGCGCCTTCAGCGTCATCCCGTGCAAGGGCAAAGCCCGCGACACGGGACCCACTGAACAGCTTCCGCTGGCCTCGGAGCAAAATTCTCAATGGGTCCCGGCTTCTCGCCTTGGCGAAGCTGAAGCTTCGCTTCGGCGTAGCCAGGTCGCCGGGATGAACGTTGGATGTAAGTTGCCCCAATTCTGCCCTGCATTCCGGCTTTGAGGTGGCAGTGAGCGGCGCTGGCATCGGGCCAGACAAAAGAAAGGGACGAGCAATGACAATCATTCACAAACTGGCTGTGGCCTCTGCGCTTGTGCTGGCCATGGCAGCACCACAGGTATTCGCGCAGTCTTCGGAACTGCGTCCCATTGGCCGGGTGCAATTCGAACCGGAACCCTTCGAGGTCCAGAATGATGTCTTCCAGATCAGGCCGGAGGACCGCCGCATCCGCTCCATGCGCATCCAGGCGCGCGGCGGCGC
>JBIOWL010000407.1:0-4950 GCA_044868645.1 Aestuariivirga sp. | reverse complement strand
CTGTGCTGACCACGAACATGCCGGTGTTGATCAGCGCATCCCAGTTTGCGGGGGCCGCGATGTCATTGGTGAGAACCTTGATGTAATTGTTGAGACCAATAAAGCGGATGGTCTGCTGGTTGGATTGGTAGGCGAAAAAGGAGAGCCCGAGCGACCACAGCAGCGGGAAGATGTTCATGACGAACAGCACGGCGATGGCGGGCGCAACCAAGAGGCCACCATAATATTTGCGGCGATAGGCATTGATGGCGAAGGTGGCGGCGATCATGGCCGCCATGGCGCCGATCACCCAGAAGGATAATGATGCGGGCAGCACAAGCGCAGCAAGAAGGGATATGGCCAGCCCCAAGAGAATTGCCAGTTTCCAGTTATAGGCCACCGGAGAAAAGAGGGCAGGCGGCGGGAGGGTATGCGCGATTTGCGTCATCGGTCAGGGCTAGTTCCAAATTCGTCCTCCCCTTTGTGGGGAGGGCAGGGGTGGGGGTCTGGTGGTGGTGCAGATTGAATCCAACCGAGTGTTTGAATTCAGTGCGACCCCCACCCTTAATCCCTCCCCACAAGGGGGAGGGACAAGTGTGGTCAAACTACTCGATCAGGCCGACTTCCTTCAGCTTGTCCTGCTGGAACTTGGCGATGTTGTCGAGCGTGGTCTTGGCGTCCTGCTTGCCGGTGATGGCAAGGTCGAACTGGTCCTGCTGCTGGGTGAGCAGCTCGAAGAACTGCGGCACGTGCCACACGTCCTTCTGCCAGTCGAGCGATGCCGCCCATGCCCGGTTCCACGGACGGTAGGTCACATATTTGGGGTCCTCATAGACCGACTTGACGGCAGACTGGCCGCCACCCTGCGCGAACTGGTGCTGGATGTCGGGAGACAACCACCACTTCACGAACTCAACCGCTTCCTTGATCTGGGATTCGGTCGTCCAGGTTGTCAGCACGAAGGGCTGTCCACCGATATTGGACCAACGGATCATCTTGCCATCGGCCCCCATGGTTCCCGGCATCATGCCGAACACCAGCTTGTCGGAAACCTTGGAGGACTTCGGATCGAGCGAGGCTTCGCCAAGGCCGATCCAGTCGATGTTCATGGCGACCTTGCCTTCGCGGAAGAGCTGGTCTGACACGAAGATGTCCATGGTGCCGGTCTTGGCGACGGGCGGCATGTACTCGATCAGGCTCAGATATTTGTCGAGAGCGGCAATCGCTTCCGGCGAGTTCACAACGCCTTCCGCCTGGCCGGTCGGCGCCTGGGTTTCATCCCAAGTGTTGCCGCCCATCTGCCAGATGAAGCCGTTGATCTGCATGGACGAGAAGTCGTAGCCCTTGCCGGCCTGATAGGCGATCCCATAGAAATCGTCCTCGGCCGGAGCGCCTGCGAGCATCTCACCCTTCTTGCGGCGGAAGAATTCGCCGACATTCTTGAAATCATCCCAGGTCATGGCATCAAGCTCTTCGCCCGTGCAGGGCAGCTTCTTGCCGTATTTGGCCTGGAAGTTCTTCTGTTCCTCGTCGTGGCAAACGATGTCCTTGCGGACAAAGTTCACCAGCACGTCCGGGAACTGCGGGAAGCCATAATAGTTCTCGGTCTTGTGCGGATAGGTGGCATAGGCGTTGCGCGGGTTTTCATGGATCTCCAGGAAGATCTTCTTGAAATCCGGATCCGCGTCCAGAAGGTCGTTGACCTTGCGGAAATAACCGCCTTCCACGAAAGCGCCGAGCCACTGCGAGTCGGACACGATGAAGTTGTACTTCTGTTCGCCCGATGTCAGCGATGCGTTGACGCGGGTGTAGAAGTCCGGCCATGGAATGAAGTCCACCTCCAGCTTCACGGTATTTCCGCTCTTCGGCTTGTACTGCTCATCAAAGAACTTCTTCATGATGCGCGTTGGCGGCCAGTCAGGCACCGCCATCGTCAATGTCACGTCTTCGGCGTAGGCGAGCGAGGCGCCTCCCACCATCAGCGTTGCCGCAAATCCTGCGGCCGTCGCCAATCCTTTCAGTTTCATCATCACGGTCATCTTGAGGTTTCCTCCCTTTTTACCGGATTTCCTTCTGGCCCTTCGCGTCAGGCGATTGCCTGCCCGCTTGAAGCACGGAAGATGTGGATCTTGCTTGTATCGAAAATAATATTTGTATGATCGCCGGGCTTGAGGCCCTGCGCCTTGCTTTCGGGCAGCACGAGGCGCAGCGTCTCGCCGCCGCTTTCCACCGACACCACAGTGACGTCACCGAGTGGTTCGAGAAGGTGAACGCGAGACTTGATGGCATTCTTGGTTTTGCCCGCAAGCTCGATATCGCTTGGCCTGATGCCCAGAATGGCTTTCTCGCCCGATGCTGTTTTCAAGTTCTGCTTACCGGAGAATTTGCCGAGTGGCGTGTCGATGGATTTGCCGTCCTTGGAAACTTTCGCCGCGATCATGTTCATGTGCGGCGCGCCGATCTTGCCCGCTACATAAGTGTCGGCCGGGTTCTCATAGAGATCATCCGGCGTGCCGCGCTGCACCACTGCGCCATCGCGCATCACCGCAATCTCTTCGCCCATGGAAAGGGCTTCCAATTCATCCGGCGTGGCATAGACGATAGTGAGGCCGAACTGCCTGTGCAATCGCTTCAATTCGGCACGCATATCGTGGCGCAGCTTGGCATCAAGGTTGGTCAATGGTTCATCGAGCAGCAAAATCTTCGGACGGCGCACCAGCGAACGGCCCAGCGCCACGCGTTGCTGCTCGCCGCCGGACAGTGTGCCCGGCTTCCGGTCCACCTTGTGGGCAAGCTTCAGCATGGTGGCGGTTTCGATGACGCGCCGCTTGATCTCGTCCGAGGCAACGCCTTCCTCGCGCAGGGGATAGGCGAAGTTCTCGAAAACAGAGAGATGTGGATAGAGTGCAAAGGATTGGAAGACCATGGAAACACCGCGCCCCTTGATGGGCTCATGTGTCCAGTCCCTGCCAAAAATTTCAACCCGGCCTTGATCGGGCGGAACAAGCCCCGCGATGGTGCGCAGTGTCGTCGTCTTGCCGACGGAGCTCGGCCCGAACAAAACGAAGAACCGGCCTTCGGCCACATTGAAGGACATGTTTTCGAGCGCCCTCACACGGCCATAGGCCTTGCTCACTCCAGTCAGGCGCAACGCATCGGAACTCATCACTTCAATATTCCTCCCTGCGACAGACGGGCAACACTATCGCCGCTGCGGGCCGTTGCAAGTGAACAATGCAATCCCAAAACGCTACCTTGCCGAATCTTTTGGCATTGGTCACTTGGCACTCTCCCACTGACCTGTGCGTGCCGATTTCAAAACGGCATCTGTCACCAGATCGGTTGCAAGTGCATCCCTGAAAGTTGGAGCCGCAGGCCTATCCGTATCAAGACTCTGGATGAAGTCCGCCGCCTGATGGATGAAGCTGTGTTCGTAGCCGATCTGCAGGCCGGGCACCCACCACTTGCCCATGTAAGGATGGTCGCCATCGGTGATGTGGATGGAGCGCCAGCCGCGCGTTGTGCCTTCGTCCCTGTGATCAAAATACTGCAGTCTGTGTAGATCGTGCAGGTCCCAGAAGATGGAAGCTTTCTCGCCGTTGATCTCCAGCGTGTAGAGAGCCTTGTGACCGCGCGCGTAACGTGTAGCTTCAAAGTTTGCGAGCGAACCATTGTCGAAACGGCAGAGGAAGAGGCTGGCATCATCGATGCCGACCTTTTCCGTCTTGCCCGTGATGTTGTGGTGGCGCTCCTTGATGAAGGTCTCAGTCATGCCGACAACCTTGTCGATGCCGCCATTGAGCCACATGGCGGTGTCGATGCAGTGAGCGAGAAGATCGCCAGTGACGCCGCTTCCCGCCACGCCCACGTCAAGTCGCCACAGACCCTGTCCGCCCTGGGGGAGGTCCGCGGAAATAGTCCAATCCTGCAGAAACTTGGCGCGGTAGTGAAAGATTTTTCCGAGCTTTCCTTCATCGATAAGTTGCTTGGCAAATGTGACGGCCGGAACACGGCGGTAATTGTACCAGACCATGTTGGGGGCTTTCGCCTTCTCAACGGCGGCCACCATCTCGCGGCTCTCGGCGGCGTTGCGGCCAAGCGGCTTCTCGCACATGACCATCTTGCCGGCGGCGGCAGCCGCCAGTGCAATCTCCTTGTGCATGTCGTTGGGTGCAGCGATGTCGATGAGGTCGATGTCCTTGCGCTCAATGAGTTTGTGCCAATCGGTTTCAGTGGATTGATAGCCCCACTGTTCGGCGAAAGGCTTGAGCTTTTCGGCATTGCGGGCAGAGGCCGCCTTCAATACCGGCTGGTAAGGCAAGTCGAAGAAATGCGGTGCTTGCGAAAAAGCATTGGAATGGGCCCGGCCCATGAAGCCATAGCCGATCATGCCGATATTGAGCGGCTTCTTTGCCATCACCCCACCCAGCCATGCTTGTCACGCACTTTTATCAGCGTGGCGAGAATGTCGTTCCAGGTCTTCTGTTTCAGCATCACCTCGTTGGGGAACATGCAGCCATCCCAGCAGATATGGCGGAAGGCTTTGGTGATCTCGCCATTGCCATCGCGCAGCCACAACCCCGCGTGTTTTGGAATGTCGAGTTTGCCGTTAGGGTCCGTCACCATGCAGTGACGGCCCGTCTTGTCATGATAGCCGAGGCCCTTCACCGTGCCGTCGTTCTGCGCCACATGGAAATCGATGGTCCAGGGGCGCAGCGCGTCCGTCATTTTCTTCAGGGCTTCATCGAGCTGCTTCTTGTTCTTCCAGTTGAACTTCGCGGGAAGAAGCGCGGCCTTGGGCGCATTGTAGCCCATGGTGTAGAGCAGGGTGTGCGCCATGTCGGCCTGAAAGCCGATAGTCTGCGGGCGATCGGTCTCTTCCAGCGTATCGATCATCGCCTTCCAGGAATGCATACCACCCCAGCAAATTTCCCCCTCCGCCGCCAGCCGCTCGCCATAGTCGGCCGCCAC
>JBIOWL010000406.1:0-7608 GCA_044868645.1 Aestuariivirga sp. | reverse complement strand
GGAAGGACGGCTTCGCGGCAGGCTTTTGACCAGTTGTTAAGCATCGCGCTTCCCCGAATCTTTACCAGCCTACCCCTAGAGTTGTGCCTGCGGGGGCCAGCAAGGAGCAAGCCCGGGCCAAGCGCCTCCCCGTACCTGGTTGGCACTGGAGGCGGTTTTGGACGGCACACTCGACAATCGTTTTAGCCTGGATGCGGTGATCATTCCTCCTCCCAATGTGCTGGATGCTGCGAAACCCGCACCGGAACCCATGGCGCTGGATGCCATCCTCAGAGCCCATGCCGCAGCCGGAACTGCCGCCTATTGCTGGAACGTCATTGACGACACGATCAGTTGGAGCGGCAATGCCGGCGAAGTGCTGCAGTGCGATGTCTCCATCATCACCACGGGCCGCAAATTTGCCGATTTCCTCGACAGCAGCAATGTCACGAGCCGCTATGAGACCGTGATGGGAGCAAGCCACCGCGAGGCCCGCGTGGACGGCGTTCCCTTCGAGATCGAATACCGCCTCCGTCCCCAGGGCAGGCAGAACCAGCACTCCCAGCAGTCACTATGGGTTGAGGATTGCGGCCGCTGGTTTGGCACGGCCGAGACTGGACCCGCCCTCGTCTATGGCACGCTGCGCGTCATCGAGAACCGCCACATCCATGATCAGGAAATGAATTTCCTTGCCAGCAGCGATGACTTGACCGGCATGATGAACCGGGGCCGCATGCTGAAGGCCCTCGACGAGGCGATCGCCCACGCGCGCGGCGAAAAAACCTCCTGCGCCTTCGCAATTCTCGCCGTCAACAATCTCGATGTCATGAACGACACCTACGGCTATGAAGTGGCCGATGAAGTGATCGCCGCCATTGCCGAGAGGCTGCGTAAAGTGATGCGCATCGGCGATGCCATCGCCCGCTATTCGCGGGCCAAGTTCGGCATCATCCTCAATGGCTGCGGGCCTGATGAACTGGCCCCCACCCTTGAACGTTTCATGCGCGCCATCAGGGACAATGTGATCGAAACATCCCTGGGGCCCATCTGGGCCCTGATCTCCATCGGCGCGGTGAACCTGCCGGCAACAGCCGATACCGCACCCACTGCCTCCGCCTGTGCCGAGGAAGCCCTGAGCGAGGCCCTGCAGATGCCGGGCGATGGTTTTTCGGTTTACGAATCGTCAGACCAGAAGATGGCGGAACGGCTGCTCAATGCCCGTTGTGCCACAGAGATTGTCTCGTGCCTGCGCGGCGACCGTTTCAAGCTCGCCTTCCAGCCCGTCTGCGAGGCAAAGACCGGCGAGCCCGCCTTTCACGAGGCCCTGTTGCGCATGCAGGACTCGACCGGCGAGCTGGTGACCGCCGGCCATCTTGTGCCGGTGGCCGAGAAGCTTGGCCTCATCCGCCTCATCGACCGCGCCGTGGTGCAACTGGCCCTCTCCACCCTTGCCAGCCATCCCGCGGCAACGCTATCGATCAACCTTTCCGCCACCACCGTGCGCGACCCGCGCTGGAACGCGCAAATTCTCGATGCGCTGACCAACGCGCCGGAACTGGCCTCGCGTCTCATCATCGAAGTGACCGAGACTGCTGCGCTTGCCGACTGCCCGGGCACCCGTGCCTTCCTGAAAGACCTGAAACATGCCGGATGCCGCATCTCCATCGACGACTTCGGCGCCGGCCTCACCTCTTACCGCAATCTGAAGGAGCTTCCTGTTTCCGTGATCAAGCTCTACGGTTCCCTTTGCCGCAAGCTGGACGAGGACGGCGGCAATGGCGTCTATGTGCGCTCCATGGTGGAACTGGCCCATGCCCTCGGCATGAAAGTGGTCGGCGAATGGGTGGAATCACGCGAAGAGGCCGAGGCTCTGGCGGCGATTGGCGTCGATTTTCTTCAGGGCAATCTGGTCGGCGAACCGTCGATCACCGAACCTTGGGAGAAAACTGAAGGCGAGGACTTGCTGCAATTCGAGGTCGCTCCCGCAGCAGAACCAGAGCGTGAGTTTGAACCTGAGCCTGCTGCGGCCGTCACCGATGCAGATCTCGATCACCAGCTTCAGGAGCTGAAGGCGCTCCTGGAGAATCTGCACTCATCCTTCGGTGTGAAAGATGAAGCCGCGGAAAAACCGGACGATCTGGCGATAGCTTCTTAGTGCCGCATCATCGCGAGTTGAGAATACTGCAAACTACACTCCCTCCCCCGCGAAGCGTGGGGAGGGTGGCGCACATCTTGTGCGCCGGGTGGGGGCAGCAACATGCGGAGACCCCCTCCGTCATTGCTGCGCAATGACACCTCCCCCGCGAAAGGGGGAAGAGATTTAGTTCCTATTGAGCGCGTCGATCTTCTGCTGCATGGCGGTGAGCTGGTCCTTGAGGGACTGCAGTTCATCCTTGCTGGGCCCGTTTGCGCCTTGCGGCTTCTCGGCCGGGGCTTCCGGCGCCGTGGTTGCGAAGGGGTTTGGAAAGCCCGTGGGAAAACCGCCACTGAACCCCGGAAACATTTTAAGCGCATCCTGGAACATCTGCATGTTGCGCTTGGCCTGTTCTTCCATGGCCTTGAAGGCATCGCCGCCGAAGCTTTCCAGCATCTGGCGGCGCAGCTTCTCCTGATCCTTGAGCAGATTGCCCATCGAGAATTCCAGATAGCCCGGCACCATGCTCTGCATGCTGTCGCCATAGAAGCGGATGAGCTGGCGCAGGAAATTGATGGGAAGCAGCGTGTTCTCGCCTTTGTTCTCTTCCTCGAAGATAATCTGCGTTAGAACCGAGCGCGTGATGTCTTCTCCGGTCTTTGCATCATAAACGGCGAAATCCTGGCCTTCCTTCACCATGCGGGAAAGGTCATCCAGCGTCACATAGGTGGAGGTGGCGGTGTTATAGAGCCGCCGGTTGGCGTATTTCTTGATCACAATGGCAGATTTCGAGGGGCCCTGCCCGGAACCAGATGTGGCTGATCCGCCGCTGGCGGCACCTTGTCCTTGCCCAACTGTCTCGTCACTCACGAACTCTCTCCCGAAACGAGGGACCTGAAGCCGGAAGGCTTCCGCATTGCAAAATCTGCGCGATGCACCGCACAATTGCAAGCCCAAACGGACATTGCGCCTGCTAAGGACTATTGACGCATTGCAACATGGTTAGCTTCTTGCCATAGAGGCCATACCATTCGTGAGGAGTTTTCCATGCCCACCGATATCGTCATTGTCTCCGCCGCCAGAACGCCCATCGGCTCTTTCAATGGCGCACTCGCCTCGCAAACCGCAGCCCAGCTTGGCACTGTGGCGCTGAAAGCCGCCATGGAGCGCGGCAAAATTTCCTCGGATGAAGTGAACGAAGTGATTTTGGGCCAGGTGCTGACCGCGGCCCAGGGCCAGAACCCGGCACGCCAGGCGGCAATCCATGCCGGCATTCCCAATTCGGCAACCGCCTGGGGCATCAACCAGGTCTGTGGTTCCGGTTTACGCGCTGTCGCCCTTGGCGCCCAGCAGATCGCTGATGGCTCCTCCACGATTGTAGCTGCGGGCGGCCAGGAAAGCATGTCGAAGTCGACCCATGCCGCCCATCTCCGCGATGGCGTGAAGATGGGTGATTGGAACTTCATCGACACCATGATCAAGGACGGCTTGTGGGATGCCTTCAACGGCTATCACATGGGAACGACCGCCGAGAACGTCGCCAGCAAGTGGCAGATCACCCGCGATGTGCAGGATGCATTCGCCGTGGCCTCACAGAACAAGGCAGAAGCCGCCCAGGCTGCAGGCAAGTTCAAGGACGAGATCGTCGCTGTCACCATCGCCGGTCGCAAGGGCGATGTGGTGGTCGCCGATGATGAATACATCAAGAAGGGCGTGACGCTCGACTCGATCGCAAAGCTGCGCCCCGCCTTCCAGAAGGACGGCACGGTGACCGCCGCCAATGCCTCCGGCATCAATGATGGTGCTGCCGTTGTGATGCTCATGTCGGCCAAGGAGGCCGCAAAGCGCGGCCTTGAACCGCTCGCCCGCATCGCTTCCTGGGCCACCGCCGGTGTTGATCCGGCGGTCATGGGCACAGGCCCCATTCCCGCCTCCAAGCTGGCGCTGCAGAAGGCCGGTTGGAAAGTGGGCGATCTTGACCTCGTGGAAGCCAATGAGGCCTTTGCCGCGCAAGCCTGCGCCGTCAACAAGGACATGGGTTGGGATCCGGCGAAGGTGAATGTCAATGGCGGCGACATTGCTATTGGCCACCCCATCGGCGCATCGGGTGCCCGCGTCTTGATCACGCTCCTTCATGAAATGAAGCGTGCCAAGGCCAAGAAGGGCCTCACCACGCTCTGCATCGGTGGCGGCATGGGCATTGCCATGTGTCTCGAGCGGTAATGCGCCGCTAACCATCGCCGGAATCGGGGCTTTAACTGCAAATTGCAATTCTCTTTGGAGTTAGCGTGGCCTTAGACGGGTGCCGCTAATTCTGGGCGTTGTCTTTTGGAGGGGTGCCGATGTCCAGCAATTCAATTGTAAATTCCATTGCAAGCAAGAATGCCATCACCGACGATGACGTGCTTGCCCTGCGCCGCACGCTTTATGCTGACGGGCGCATAACCGAGGCCGATGCCTCGCTCCTCTTTGACATCAACGACAAGTGCCCGAGCCACATGCTGGCCTGGACCCAGTTTTTCACCGAAGCCGTTTCAGATTTCCTGGTGCACCAGGTGCAGCCCTCTGGTTACATCGATGAGGCCAATGCAAACTGGCTGATGAAGCACATTGATGCCGATGGAAAACTGGAATCCTGGAATGAACTTGAGCTTCTGATCCAGGTGATTGAGAAAGCCAAATCTGTTCCCGACAGTCTCAACATCTATGCCTTGAGCCAAGTCAAGCAGGCGGTGCTCACGGGCGACGGCGTGACGCGCTCCGGCAAACCGCTTGAAGCAGGCGCAGTGAGCGAGGAAGATGTGCGGCTCTTGCGCCGTATACTCTATGCTTTTGGCAGCGGCGGCAACATTGGCATCACGACAGCGGAAGCCGAGGTGCTGTTTGACATCAACGACGCCACGGCAAAAGCGGATAACCATCCTTCGTGGAACGTGTTGTTCGCGCAAGCCATTGCCAACCACTTGATGATGGCTCAGGGCTACCATGCGCCGGACCGTGAAACAGCGTTGCGCCAGGAAAAATGGCTCGATGAAAAGCCGGAAATGAGTGACTTCGTCTCAGCCATGGTGAAGGGCTTGCGTGACGTCTACAAGAACAGCTGGCGTGATGACAGCGGCGAAGCAGCGGCCCGCAAGCGCCGCCTTGCCATGGAGGCAGCCGCCAGCCAATCCGAGAAAATCACCTCTGCCGAGGCCAACTGGCTTGCCTCGCGCATCAACAGCGACGGCAACATGAGTCCCGCTGAGCGCGCGGCATTGACCTTCATCAAGCAGGAATCACCGGATGTTGACCCGGTACTGAAGCCGCTTCTCGACCTCGTGGCTTAGGCTGCAACAACCAGCCACTCCATTGCCATGTGCGTGGATGTGCGTGGAATGGTAAGACTTCTCAAAGTTCTGCGAGAAGGGCCGTAAGCTTCTCCATGCCTGA
Organism: Aestuariivirga sp.; assembly: GCA_044868645.1. GTDB lineage: Bacteria > Pseudomonadota > Alphaproteobacteria > Rhizobiales > Aestuariivirgaceae > Aestuariivirga. The sequence goes on along the minus strand of JBIOWL010000406.1, from coordinate 2,063 downwards.
TTCCCACCCCTTTCCCATGCGGCCAATTGCGCTGGAAAAACACGCCACTTCAGCCGCCGTCGCCTGATGCGGCGCCCACACAAGCCGCATGCGCGTTTTTAGTGCCACAGGTTCCAGTGTCACGGTGGTATGCAGGCTGCGCGGCCAGTCCGGCATCATTAGAGACGCCGTGACATTCCAGCCTGCGTCGGCGCTCGACATGATCATGACAAGCTTCGCAGGCCGATCAACTTCGAGATACTCCACGCGCTGATACATGGACATCGCGCCCATTCTCATTTCGACAAGCCACAGGCCGCCCGGTTTGACGTCCAGCTTGTGCACAATGGTTTCGACATTGGGCCCATACCAGCGCGACAACAATGCGGCCTCTGTCCATCCGCGCCAAACAACTTCGCGCGGCGCATCAAACTCGCGCTCAAGCACATAATTGGGTAACTCACTCATTTCCTCCGGCCTTTCGTTTTGACATTCTGTAATTCCGACAACATGTCCTCGAATGCGTCGAGGCGTGCCGACCAGGCATTTCTGAAATTGCCAAACCACTCTACAGCGTCCGCCAGGGCATCAGTTTTGATGCGTGCCATGCGCTTCTGTTTTTCTACTCGCCGTTCGATCAGCCCCGCACGCTCAAGCACTTTCAAATGTTTCGAGACCGCCGGCTGGCTCATGGAAAAAGGCGCGGCAATGGCACCTGCAGGCAGCTCGCCCTTCGCCAATCGTGCAAGGATCTTCCGGCGCGTGGAATCTGAGAGCGCGCCAAAGACAAAATCCAAACGGCGAGTGGAGCTATTTCGTATTTTACCAGATAGTTCCATAACCTATTAGTTAAATACTATTTAATGCAGTGTCAAGATGCAGCGGCATGGGCATTGCCATGTGCGTGGGGCACTAACCCTTCGTTGGATCTACACCTGATGCCAGCGCCTTACGCAGTGCGGGCCTGTCTTCCTCATAGGCGCTGACAAAACTCTTGGGCGCCGCCGTCTTCGAGTCATGAGTGGCGCCCCAATAGGCCATTTCGACAAGCACCGGCAAAAGCGCGCGGCACGCTTCGGTCGGCACATAGCGCACAAGCCTCGCATCATCCTTCACAACATGCCGCCGGACGAGCCCCGACTGTTCAAGGCGCAAGAGCCGCTCGCTCAATATGTTGCTGGCGATTTTTTCTTCCGTCTCCTGGAATTCCCCGAAACTGCTCTTACCCTGCATCAGTAGGTCCCTGAGGATCAGCAGTGTCCATTTATCTCCGAAGATTTCCAGCCCGAAATTGATGGGGCAGCCTGAGCGCGGCCTGCGTGGCGTCTTCACCATATGAAGGCGATGTCACTTTCTCTTGCAAAATGCAAGCGAACGCAATATTACTTGCAAAATACAAGTAAATAACGCCGGATGCAACGGTCCGTTGGGAGAAAACATGCCACTTGAAATTACCCCGCTCTTCGTCGCGGGCTTGGTCATATTTCAAGTCGTCATTACCAATTTTGTTGGCTACCGCCGCCTGCAAACAGGCATCCGCTTTCTCGATGGCGGCGAAGAAACGCTAACGCGCAGGATGCGTGCCCACGGCAACTTCACAGAAACGGTGCCTATAACGCTCATCGCCATGGCATCCGCTGAGCTGCTGGGAATTGCACCATGGATCTTGTGGACAGGCGGCGCGCTGCTGGCCATCGGCAGGGTCTGGCACTACTTTTACATTGTTTCAAAAGGATGGGGGCATGGCCGGTCGCTCAGCATGGTCACGACATTTGCTGCCATGTTGACATTCGCCATATCGATCATTCTCAAATATCTGTGAGGAAAATCATGTCGCGCAAATTCTGGCTGGCCTTCGCGGCCTACGTGTTGCCCACCTTCCCGCTCGGCTATTTCTGGCATCTTTCCACTTTCAAGGCCACTTACGATACCCTCCAAATCTATCGCCCGGATGTCATCATCCCCATGGGGCTTTCCTCCATGATCATCCAGGGCCTCGTCTTTGCCTGGGCATATCCGAAACTCTTCAGTACGGCGCGCGACCAGTGGCTGTCCAGCGCGTTCCGGTTCTTCTTGATCTTCGG
>JBIOWL010000405.1:0-4990 GCA_044868645.1 Aestuariivirga sp. | reverse complement strand
TTGACCGAGCCATCCGGGTCAATCTGCAGGAAGGACAAGAGCGAGCAATCAAAGCCTCCGGCTTGGAAATAGGTGAATTGGTGTGGTGAAGGCACAAAGGCTTCGGCATTGGCGGCACAGCCGAATTGGAAATCCAGCAGGGGCACGCCGCCCACAGCGCCCTGCTCGATCACCCAGGTGCATTTTCCGTGCAGGCCCTCTTCAATGAAAATGCGCGGTACATTGGCGGAAACGCCAAAACCAAGATTGACAGCCCAGCCTGTCTTCAGTTCCTGCGCCACGCGGCGGGCGATTACCTTGCCCGTGCCAAACTCCATTAGCGAGAAGCTGGACAGCTCCCGTGTCTCTTCTCCTGAAATCGCAGGGTCATAGGGCGTCTGCGTGGTCTGCCACTGTTCGGGCGCTTCCACGATATAGTCGACCAGAATGCCCGGCACGCGTACCTTATGTGGGCGCAGGTTGTCATCAGCGATAATCTTCCTGACCTGGGCAATGACGATGCCGCCATTATTATGGGCCGCAAGTGCCGCATCCATGGCGCCAAGATATGCGCCTTCCTGTTCCATGCTGATATTGCCGCGCGAGTCGCTCGCGGAACCCCGGATGATCGCCACGTTTGGAACAATGGCTGGAAAATAGAGCCATTCACCGCCATCAAAACCCACCTTGCGCACAATCGGCGACGCTGCTGCCTTACCGTTCATGGCGCAGCCTTCGCGGGCAGGATCAACAAATGTGTCGAGGCCCACCTTCGTCAATGTTCCGGGGCGTTTTGCCGCCGCCTCGCGCAGCATGTCGAACATGATGCCTGATGGTACATTGTAGGCGGCAATCCTGTTGCCAGTGATCATTTGCCAGATGCGTGGCGGCTCTGATGTCGATGGGCCGGAGGGATAAGAACCAGCAATAACGCGGGCAATGAGCCCATCCTCAGCGATGTGATCAATGCCTCTTATGCCGAACATGTCACCCGCCGCGATCGGGTGCAGCATGGTGAGGGCACGTGGATGGCCTTCGTTGCGAAATCCTTCACCGAGCGCCTTCAGCACTTCATCGGGGCAATTGAGGCCCGACGAGGAATTCACGACGACTGTTGCGCCATCGGCAATGTGTTTCACTGCTTCGGCAGCAGTTACAATCTTCGGCATTCTTCACCTGTTGCCGCGGATCAGGTCCGCAGCCTTTTCAGCAATGGCGATGGTGGGCGCATTGGTATTGGAGGAAACCACCTGTGGCATGATGGAGCTGTCACAGACGCGCAATCGTTCGATGCCATATACCCGGCACTGCGTATCGACAACCGCCATGTCATCCATGCCCATCTTGCAAGTTCCAACTGGATGATAGGAGGATCGTGCATTGGCTCTGGCTATGGCAACATAGTCGGCCTTGGTCTTCACACCCGGTCCCGGAAAATGCTCCCGGTCCACAAATCTTTGCATGGCGCGGGTTTGCCCCACGGCCTGCGTCACCTTGATGCCGTCGATGTGGCGGTCTAGGTCATAGGGTTCTGCGAAAGAATTTGGATTGATCTCTGGTGCATCCGCAGGATTGTTGGAGCGCAGGCGCACCCAGCCACGCGACCGGGGCCGCGTATGATAGGAATTGCAGGTTGCACCATTGCCACCAGGAACGGTACCGACACCTTCTTCCACTCCTGCTCCGGCGAGGAAATGGAACTGAAGGTCCGGCACCTTCTCCTTGCGGTCGCCCCACCAAAATGCACCTGCCTCCACGATGTTCGAGGAGACGGGGCCATTGCGGAACAGGAGGTATTGGAGCCCCGCCCAAAGCTGCCAGTGCTTCTTCTTGTATTTGTCGTAGGAGTGAGGACCGTTGAGCGCCCAGGTCACATCGGTGGAAAAATGGTCGTGCAGGTTTTCGCCAACGCCTGACAGGTCATGGCGCGTTTCAATGCCAACCGATTTCAGGTGTTTGGCATTGCCGATGCCCGACAACATCAGGAGTTTCGGAGAGCCGATTGCTCCAGCCGTCACAATGACTTCGCTTGCGGCGTTGATACGGCGTGTGAGCGGCCCTTCAATGACTTCCACGGCAGCGGCCCTGTTCTTCTCAATAATGATGCGATTGACAAAGAGGTCAGTGCGCACGGTGAGGTTCGGGCGCTTCAATGCCGGGCGGAGATAGCCAACGGCGGCGCTGCAGCGGCGGCCGTTCAATGTTGTCGTCTGGTAAAGACCAGCGCCCTCCTGTTTTCCGGAATTGAAGTCCGGATTAAAGGGCATGCCATATTCCATGCAGCCCTGGACATAGGCGAGCGAGACGCGGTTTGGTGATGGCAGATCCGAAACGGCAAGTGGACCATCAATGCCATGGTCCTTGCCGCCAAGCCTGGTGTTGCCTTCCGACTTCACGAAGTAAGGCAGCAGGTCTTTCGCGCTCCAGCCCTTGCAGCCCAGCTCCTTCGCCCAGTGGTCATAATCTTCCGGGCAGCCGCGGGTGTAGACCTGTGCATTGATCGAAGAGCCGCCGCCGAGCACACGGGCCTGAGGGTATACCGCAGTGCGGTTGTTGGCATGGGCGAGTGCTGAAGTCTGGTAGCCCCAGGTGAGGGGGCCTCCCGTCATCTTGAAGAAACCCACAGGCATGTGAATATAGGGATCGTTGTCACGCGGTCCTGCCTCGATCAGGAGGATGCGGGCATCCGGCATTTCCGAGAGGCGCGCAGCCATGACGCATCCGGCGGAACCTCCGCCAATAATGATGTAATCATAGCCTTCCGCCATTTCCGTGCTTGCCTTGTCGAGATGCCTCCCTTATAAATAACCATTTGGTTATTTCAAGAGGGAACTGTGCCTCGCGCCAAGGAAGTCCTGCCCCGTGATCCTGCCGCCACGCAAAAGCGCATATTGCAGGCGGCAAAGCATGAATTTGCTCGTTCCGGGCTGGGGGGTGCGCGGGTGGACAAGATCGCCGCCAAGGCCAAATCCAACAAGCGGATGCTTTATCACTACTTCGGCAACAAGGAGGCCCTGTTCCGCCGCACGCTTGAGGATGCCTATGGCGATTTCCGCCGGGCAGAGGCGGAGCTCAACATCGAGGCTGATGATCCCGCAACAGCACTGCGCCGGCTCATGGAATTCACCTGGAGCTATTATCTCGCAAACCCGGAATTCATCACGCTGGTCAACAGCGAGAATCTGCACAGGGCGCGGCACCTCAAGGCCTCGGCATTAATGGACGAGATGAACCGCCCCTTTGTCGAGCGCATGCGGCAGCTTCTCAAGCGGGGTGCCGCCGCCGGCGTGTTCCGCCCGAACCTGGACCCGGTGCAGATTCTCATTGCACTGGCCGGGCTGGGCTTTCACTATCTCAACAACCGCTACACCGGAGAGATTGTCTATGGGCGGGAGATGATGACCGAGGATGCCCTGAAAAAACGCGGTGCCTTCAATGTGGACTCGATCCTGCGTATCGTCTGCACGCCGGAAGCCGTTATGAAAGGACCGGCCTGATGGGACAGGTGCTGGTCACGGGCGCCAGGCGCGGCATCGGCAAGGCGATTGCACTGGCGCTGGCGGCAGCGGATTTTGACGTGGCGGTATCGGATATCGAAGATGGCGGCGATTTGACGGCCGTCTCCAAGGCTATTGCCGACATGGGCATGAAGACCGCTGCCATTGTCGCCGATATTTCCAGACTTGAGGATCACGAACGGCTTCTGGATAAAGCAGCAGCAACGCTTGGACCGCCTACAACGCTGGTCAATAATGCGGGCGTTTCAGTCTTGTCGCGTGGCGATCTTCTCGAGGTCACACCTGAAAGCTTTGACCGCTGCATCAGTGTAAATACGCGCGGCACCTTTTTCCTGACACAGGCTTTTGCGAAGCGGCTGCGCGACGTGCCATCGCACTGCCACCGCGCCGTCATCAACATCACATCCACCAATGCAGAGGCGGCGTCGATTACGCGCGGTGAATACTGCATATCGAAAGCGGGCGCCTCGATGATGACGAAGCTCTTTGCCAGCCGGCTGTCTGATGAGGATATCGGCGTCTATGAAATCCAGCCGGGTTTCATCGCCACAGACATGACGGCACCCTCACGCGCGAAATACGATGCGTTGATTGAAGGCGGGCTTACCGTCATCAAGCGCTTTGGCAAGCCAGAAGAGGTGGCGCGTATTGCGGTGACGATGGCACAGGGGCTGCTTCCCTACACGAGCGGGCAGGTAGTACGCGCCGATGGCGGGCTCATGACGGTGCGGTATTGAGATGAAGATTGCCTTTCCGGGAGAAACATACAAACTCCTTGCCGACCCTCTTTCGGCGCAAAAGCCCACGGCTCCGTTCAAGCGTATCGCCTTTGCGGCGGCCCATGTGGTGGCTGATCCGCTTTCGGCCAGGGAGCCGAGCGGGGCACCCATCATCGATTGGAAGGCGACGCTTGACTACCGGAAGCATCTTCTCGACCTCGGCTTCGGCATTGCCGAAGCGATGGATACTTCCCAGCGCGGCATGGGACTTTATTGGCAGAACGCGCTGGAGCTGATCCAGCGGTCGCTGGACGCGGCCGGACCCTCCGCCAACCTGGTCGCCTCGGGCATCGGCACGGATCACCTTTATCCGCAATACGCGCATTCGATCGATGATGTGGTGCGTGCCTATCTGGAGCAGCTTCATGCGGTGCAGAAGCTGGGTGGGAGGGTCATCATGATGGCCAGCCGCGCGCTGGTTAAGGTGACGAAGTCACCGGACGACTACATCAAGGTCTACTCGCGGGTTCTCGCCGAGGCCGACAAACCGGTGATCCTGCATTGGCTGGGCGAGATGTTTGACCCGGCGCTTAAAGGCTATTGGGGCAGCGACAACTTTGTCGCAACGCTGGAAACCTGCCTCGCCATGATCAACGCCAATGTGGCGAAGGTCGATGGCATCAAGATCTCACTGTTGGACGATAAGAAGGAGATTGTCGCGCGCCGCAAGCTGCCGCCACCCATCAAGATGTATACAGGCGATGACTTCAACTA
>JBIOWL010000404.1:0-2713 GCA_044868645.1 Aestuariivirga sp. | reverse complement strand
CAAGGCCGGCAACAACCCTATGGCGTGTTGCTTGCCGCCAATCTCAGCGAAGGCAAGGCTCTGGCCATGTATCGCCGCCTCAAGCTGCGTTTTCCTGCCTTGTTGAATGAGGTGGAGCCAATGGTGGCCCACAAGCGCAATCTTTCACGTGGCAGCCGCAGGATGGCCTTCGTCATGGTCGGCGCGGATTCGCAAGAGGAAGCCCGGAAGTTGTGCCGCAACTACCTTTCCGCAGGTCTGCCCTGCGTGGCCCGAAAAAACAGGTGAATATCGGGCGTTGCGGAATCGCATGGGGACCGCGCCATGCTAATATTCCGAAATGCCCGCGCCCAGTTTCATCCACCTTCGCTGCCATTCGGCCTATTCGCTGTCCGAGGGCGCCATCACCATCAAGCAGATGGCGAAGCTTGCTGCCCAGCACGGCATGCCGGCGCTTGCCATCACCGACACGGGCAATCTCTTCGGCGCGTTGGAGTTCTCCGAGACGCTGAAGGATGCGGGGCTACAGCCCGTCGTCGGCCTCGCACTGAAGGTGGACATGGCCGAACCGGTGCCTGCCCAAGCACAGAAGCAACAGACCGGCATCCGGCATTTCCCCAGCCTCGTGCTGCTGGCTCAGAATGAGAAGGGCTATGCCAACTTGATGCGGCTTTCGAGCCGCAGCTTTCTCGATGTCGGTGCCCATGACGAGCCTCATGTTCCGTGGGGCTTGCTGGAACAGTGTGCGGAAGGCGTGATCTGCCTTTCAGGCGGGCCTGCAGGTCCGCTCAATGCGGAACTGGTGTTGGGCCAGCGCGCCCATGCCGAAGCATTGGTATTGCGTCTGAAGGCGCTCTTCGGCGACCGCTTCTACATTGAACTCCAGCGCCATGGCATGGAACAGGAGACGGCGGCGGAAGAGGGCCTTATCGCCATCGCCTATGACCATGACATTCCGCTGGTTGCAACCAATGAACCTTACTTTGCCACTGCTGCTGATTTCGCCGCCCACGATGCGCTGATCTGCATTGCCGAGGGCGAAGTGATTTCCGCCGAGGATCGCCGCAGGCTGACGCCGGAACACTATTTCAAGTCACAAGGAGAAATGTCGGCTCTTTTTGCCGATATACCCGAGGCAATCGAGAATACCGTCGAGATTGCGAAACGATGTGCCTTCTTCGTGAAGGGCCGCAATCCCATCCTGCCGCGTTTTGATGAGGGCGATGAGAAGGAAGAACTACGCGAACAAGCAAGAGCGGGGCTAGAGGCACGTATCGCGGAAGGCGGGCTCGCTACCGGCATGAGCCGCGAGGATTACGAGAAGCGGCTGGAGTTCGAGCTTTCAGTCATCATCAAGATGAATTATGCGGGCTACTTCCTCATCGTTGCCGATTTCATCCAGTGGGCGAAGAAGCAGGGCATTCCCGTGGGGCCGGGGCGCGGCTCGGGCGCTGGCTCGCTTGTGGCCTATTCGCTCACCATCACCGACCTTGATCCACTGCGCTTCAATCTGCTCTTCGAACGCTTCCTCAATCCCGACCGTGTCTCCATGCCCGATTTCGACGTGGACTTCTGCCAGGAGCGCCGCGACGAAGTCATCGATTATGTGCAGTCGCGCTATGGCAAGGAGAACGTGGCGCAGATCATCACCTTCGGCAAGCTGCAGGCCCGCATGGTGACGCGCGATGTGGGGCGCGTGCTGCAGATGTCATATGGCCATGTGGACCGGCTCTCCAAGATGATCCCCATGAACCCGGCCAAGCCAGTGACGCTTCAGCAGGCGATCGACGGCGAACCGCGTTTGCAGGAAGAGCGCGACCGCGATCCGTTGGTGAAGGAACTCTTTTCAATCGCCCTGAAGCTGGAAGGGCTTTACCGCAACGCCTCGACCCATGCCGCGGGCATCGTGATCGGTGACAGGCCGTTGGAACAGCTCGTGCCGCTCTACCGCGATCCGCGCTCGGGGCTCGCCGCCACGCAATACAACATGAAATATGTCGAGAAGGCGGGGCTGGTGAAGTTCGACTTTCTCGGCCTCAAGACATTGACGGTCATCGCCAAGGCAGAAACGCTGATCCGTCGCCGCGTGCCGGATTACGATGCCCGCAAGATTCCGCTCGACGATGCGGCGACATACAAGATGCTGTCGCATGGCGATACGGTGGGCGTGTTCCAATTGGAAAGTTCGGGCATGCGCGATGCGGTGCGCGCCATGCATGCTGACCGCTTCGAGGACCTGATCGCGCTGGTGGCGCTGTTCCGTCCCGGGCCGATGGCGAACATCCCGCTCTATTGCGCAAGAAAGCTTGGCAAGGAGAAGGTGGAATATCTCCATCCCGTGCTCGAGCCGACGCTGAAAGAAACCTATGGCATCATCACCTATCAGGAACAGGTGCAGCAGGTGGCCCGCGACATGGCAGGCTATACGCTGGCGCAGGCCGATCTTCTGCGCCGCGCCATGGGCAAGAAGATCCAGAAGGAAATGGACGAGCAGCGTGGCACTTTCATCAAGGGCGCGATGGAGAGGGGCTTCTCGGAGACGCTTGCCGTCGAGGTCTTCAACGCATGTGCCAAGTTCGCTGAATACGGTTTCAACAAGTCACACTCGGCGCAGGCGTTGAAAACTTCGACGGCAAGCGTCTCCGAGAAGCCCCTCTCCATCGCGCCCTTGATGAAGGTGCCACGCTGCTCGTCCATTTCCTTCTGGATCTTCTTGCCCATGGCGCGGCGCAGA
>JBIOWL010000403.1:0-2031 GCA_044868645.1 Aestuariivirga sp. | reverse complement strand
GCGCCCAATGCCGGCAAATCCACACTGGTGAACCAGCTTGTGGGTGCCAAGATTTCGATCGTTTCCCACAAGGTGCAGACCACGCGCGCGCGCATCCGCGCCATCATGGTAAAGGGCAATGCCCAGGTGGTGCTTGTCGATACGCCCGGCATCTTTGCGCCGCGCCGCAAGCTGGATGAGCATATGGTCAAGAGTGCCTGGGCTGGTTCCGCCGAAGCCGATGCAACGGCGCTGCTGGTTGATGCCCGCCGGGGATTGGATGAGCAGACGGAAACGATCATCAAGCAGCTTGAAGCCAACAAGGCAAAGGCTCTGCTCATCATCAACAAGACGGATCTCGTGAAGCGCGATCAGCTTTTGCCACTGGCACAGAAGCTCAACGAGCGCTTTCCCTTCACCGATACCTTCATGGTCAGCGCGCTCAATGGCAGTGGCGTGGATAAGCTCCGCGACACGCTGGCTGCCATGATGCCGGAAGGGCCGTGGCACTATCCCGGCGACCAGTCAGCCGATGTGAACCTGCGCTTCCTTGCCGCCGAAATCACCCGCGAGAAAATCTACGAGCGGCTGCACGACGAATTGCCCTACTCATCCACGGTGGAAACTGAGGGATGGGAAGAGCACAGGGACGGGTCGGTGAAGATCTCCCAAGCCATCTTTGTGGAGCGTGATGGGCAGAAGGCCATTGTGCTGGGCAAGGGCGGGCAGACGGTGAAGACGATCGGTCAATTGGCGAGAGCCGACATGGAAAAGCAGTTTGACCGCCGCGTGCACCTGTTCCTTTTCGTGAAGGTGCGCGAGAATTGGGCCCAAGACCCCGAGCGGTTGCGCCTCATGGGGCTTCTGGAGTAGCCCCAAGCCCATGGAATGGCGCGACGAGGGCATCATCCTGGCCGTGCGCGGCCATGGCGAAACATCTGCGATTGCCGAGGTTTTTACTGCCGAACATGGGCGGGCGCTGGGATTGATCCGTGGCGGGCGCTCGCGCCAGATGCGCCCGGTCCTACAACCGGGAAATGCCGTCCATCTCACCTGGCGCGCAAGGCTTGAGGAGCATCTGGGCCATATCACACTGGAACCCACGGCACTCCGCGCCGGTTTCATCATCGAGAATGCCCTGCGGCTCTCCGGCTTGGCATCGCTCACCGCGCTGGCGCAGGTTCTCCCCGAACGCGAACCGCACCGCAAACTCTATGATGCCATGCGGATTGTTCTCGAAGCCATTGACCATGACGAGGTCTGGCCCGCTCTGCTGGTGCGTTGGGAGATGGGATTGCTGGATGAACTGGGTTTCGGCCTCGACCTTTCGAAATGTGCTTCAACCGGCACCGGTGATGACCTGATCTATGTTTCGCCCAAGTCCGGCCAGGCGGTGAGCGCCGGAGCGGGCGCGCCCTATGCCGCCAGGCTCCTCAAATTGCCACCCTTCCTTAAAGGCAGCGGTGCCGCCACCCGGGAGGAAGTGCAATCCGGTTTTGCTCTGACTGGCTATTTCCTCGAGCGCGATGTTTTTGCAGCTCGCAACATGAGTATGCCGCAAGCCCGGGAGATGCTGCTGCAGGCGTTGGCCAAATCACCCGCAGCAGTTAAGGAGGGCACATGATCGGACGCTTGAATCATGTGGCCATCGCCGTGCCGGACCTGAAGGCGGCGGCGGCGCTCTATTCCAATTCGCTTGGAGCCTCTGTTTCTGCGCCGCAGGCGGAGCCAGACCATGGCGTGACAGTGGTGTTCATCACCTTGCCCAACACCAAGATCGAACTTCTGGAACCCCTTGGCGAGAATTCCCCCATCGCTTCCTTCCTGCAGAAGAATCCGTCAGGCGGCATCCATCATGTCTGTTACGAGGTTGCAGATATTCTCGCCACGCGCGACAAGCTGAAGGCAAACGGTGCGCGCGTGCTGGGCGATGGCGAGCCGAAGATCGGCGCCCACGGCAAGCCGGTGCTGTTCCTTCACCCTAAGGATTTCAACGGCACGCTCATCGAGCTGGAGCAAGCATGAGCACCACCAGCGCCATTGCCATCTATT
>JBIOWL010000402.1:0-2017 GCA_044868645.1 Aestuariivirga sp. | reverse complement strand
ATTGATGTCGGCGTTTTCGCTGCTGGCTGGGGCGTGGAACTTGACGCTGCCGGTCTCCTCGAAGACATGGACCCCTATATCGCCAAGGACACCAAGATCGACCTCAACGACGTCGCACCTTACTTCCGCGAATTCGGCCAGAAGGTCGGCGGCAAGACCAAGCTCTTGATGGTCGATGGTGACTTCCAGATGGTCTATTACCGCAAGGACGTGCTGGAAAAGGCCGGCCTCGCTCCGCCCAAGACCTGGGATGAGTACATTGACGTCGCTTCCAAGATCCACAACCAGGACATGAACGGCGACGGTCAGGCTGACTATGGTTCCTGCATCTTCAAGAAGCGCAATGCCCAGTCCTACTTCGCCATCCAGACTGTTGCTGCTTCCTATGTGCAGACCGGCGGCACGGCTCAGGGCTTCCATTTTGACGGTGCAACGATGAAGCCCATCGTCAACAACGAAGCTTGGAAGAAGGCCTTCGAAGTCTACAAGGAAACCGGCAAGTATGGTCCGCCGGAAGAACTCAACATGGACATCGGCGACACGCGCGGCCTGTTCAAGGCCGGCCGTTGCGGATTGTTGATCGAATGGGGTGATCCCGGCACGCTGCAGCTCGACCCCGATGCTGCCAGTGTGAAGGGACTGATCTTTGCGGTGGGTGCTGTAGGCTCCAAGGAAGTGCTGGACCGCGCCACAGGCAAGCTTGTGCCGGTTTCGGCGGAAAGCGCTCCGCATGCTGTTGACGGCATTAACTATGCTCCGTTCGCAGCCTTCGGTGGCTGGGCTGGCGCCATCAACTCGAAAATCGACCAGAAGAAGAAGGATGCGGCTTACGCATTTCTTTCCTACATGAACCAGGCGGCGCAATCGAACGTCGACGTAACGATCGGTGCCACAGGTTATAACCCCTACCGCAACTCGCAGCTTGCGAGCACAGACCTGTGGGTGAAGGCCGGCATGCCCGCCGATCTGGCCGAGAACTATCTGGGCGCCATCAACGGGGCTCTCAACAACCCCAACATGGCTTCGGATATGAAGATCCCCGGTGCGCAACAGTACACCGGCGTCGTTCTTGACCGCGAACTCGCCCGCTATCTCGCTGGTGAAATCTCGGTTGATGAGGCCCTGAAGAATATCGAAGCCGGCTGGGAAGAAATCACGGAAGATTTCGGCCGTGATGCCCAGATCAAGGCTCAGTCACTGGCTCTCGGCGGCGGCTAATAACCGCTAAAGCGATGGCCAATGCCAATATCACATCTCGCCAGCCGGGGTTTTCCCCGGCTGGACTTTCCGATGGCGAAACCTGGGGTGAGTGGTTTGATCGCCATGCGCGGACGTTTTTCATTGCGCCCGCTGTCACGCTTATCCTGATCTTCGCAATCTTCCCGACGTTCTATTCTATCGTTTTTGCCTTGAGCCGGGTGAAGTTCACGGCCAATGGCTTGAATTTCCGTTTCGTCTGGTTCCAGAACTTCGCCAAGCAGTTCTTCGGCACCGATCAAGCGCATTTCCTCGGTAAACTGGAAGGCATCGGCGTCATTGGCATGTTGTTCTTTACTGCGGTCACTGCCGCCGTACTCTGGTGGCTCTATCGTTCCATCAAGATTACAACGTGGGTCGGCATGGTGGGGCGCGTCATATCTGCCACCATGGCCATTTTCATTGCTTGGATCGTTGGCGCCTCGCTGCTGTCGGGCAATTCCATCGGGACGCTGCTTACAACACTGTTCTATGTGTTTGTCGGCTGCGCTCTGCAGTTCGTCATAGGCACGGGCCTTGCCTTTCTTTGCTCGCAGCCAATATCCGGCAAAAACTTCTTCCGCGTGATCTTTTTCATTCCGCTGATGGTGACGCCGCTCGGCGTCGGCTACGCCATGAAAATGGTGGCGGATATCACAAAGGGCCCCTTCCAGCCGCTCTTTGGGGCTGCCACAGTCGATACATGGGTCTGGTCTGCCGATCCTTGGGCTTCCCGCTTCGTGATGATGATTTGCGACTCCTGGCAGTGGATTCCCTTCAT
>JBIOWL010000401.1:0-3173 GCA_044868645.1 Aestuariivirga sp. | reverse complement strand
CATTGCCGCGCGCAGGCGATGTGACGAGATAGTAGCCCAGGCCAGTGTCGGCTTCTTCAGGGAAGGGCTTGACGAGGCGGCCATCGGCAAGGGCATCTGCCGCCAGTGTGTGCCAGCCCAGCATGACACCCTGACCCGCAATCGCCGCGTCAAGACACAGCGCCGAATCTGAGAAGCTCGGGCCGACGGTCTTGAGCATGCCTTCATCCATGCTGTGAAGTGCCAGCCACATGCTCCACCTCACCTGGAAGAAATCGCGGATCACCGAGGGCTTATCCTGAATGATGGGCACCTTGGCGAGATCATGCGGGGTCTTCAATTGGTTTGCGACACGTGGCGCGCAAATGGGAAACACCCGCTGCCGGTGAATGAGTTCCGCCTTCACGTCAGGCCAGCCACCGGCGCCAACGCGGATGGCCATGTCCACATCGGAATGATCAAGGTCGACAAGTTCGACCGCCGCATCAATGCGCACCTGCAGGCCCGGCTGCGAGGCTTGAAACCGGTGCAGCCGCGGCACAAGCCATTTCGCGGCAAAGACGGGAGCGACCGAAAGTGTCAGAAGCGCCTGGTTCGGCGCCTGGGCAAGTGCGATGCCGCGGGAAAGCTCACGGAAACCCCTCGAAAGATAGGCAAGAAGCTCCTCCCCAAATTGCGTGGGGACAAGGCCCTTCGGTGTACGGGTAAAAACCGGGCGGCCCAGTTGCTGTTCCGTCTTGAGGATTTGCTGGCTTACCGCACCAACGGAAACACCGAGTTCCTCCGCTGCCTGCGCCAGTGTGCCAAGACGCCCGGCCACTTCAACAGCGCGCAAACCGTTGAGATGAACCTGGTTCAAATGTTCCATTCAGTTTTTCTACAGTCGGCAATTTCAAAACTCCATACCAATTACAAATGCGGAGAGGCAGATACGTGGGGAAAGGAGTTCCCGCCATGATAACCAAATGGAGAATATTCAAACTCATCAGAAGCCGTTCGGATGAAAACGCCAGAGGGCAAAGCTGCAATCGCGAGCCGCTCGATCACCCGGAGATCGCACGCATGACGCTCCAGGAATTGGCCGATCTGCCCTTTCCAAGAGAATGCAGTTGAAAGAGCGGGCGCGCGCCGCCATGCTGCGCTGATGCGTATAGCGACGTGGAATGTGAATTCAATCAAGGCCCATCTGGAACAGGTCAGCCAATGGGTGAAGACCGAAAAACCGGATGTCCTGTGCCTGCAGGAAATCAAGTGCGAAGACCAGGGCTTCCCCGCCCCGGTTTTCGAGGAATTGGGATACAGTTGCGCCGTCCACGACCAGAAGACCTATAATGGCGTTGCCATTCTCTCGCGCTTTTCAATTGAGACTGTGATCAAGGGACTCGATGGCGATGCGAGCGACGATCATGCGCGCTTTCTTGCTGCAACAATTCTGGAGGGCAAAAAGGCGGTGCGGGTGGCGTGTCTCTATCTTCCCAATGGCAACCCAGCGCCCGGTCCCAAGTTTGATTACAAGCTTGGATGGATGGAGCGTTTGCGCAGTTGGGCGCTGAAAGAAATGCAGAACGAAGAGCCGCTGGTGCTAGCAGGCGATTTCAACGTCATTCCGGCGGCGTTAGACGCAAAGAACCCGAAGGCCTGGGAGAAGGATGCCCTCTTCCTGCCGGAGACGCGGGCTGCATTTGACCGGCTACAGTATATTGGCCTCACCGATGCGTTCCGCAGTCTCAATCCGGGCACGCCGGGCTATTACAGTTTCTGGGACTATCAGGCAGGTGCCTGGCCCAAGAACAACGGCATCCGGATTGATCATCTGCTGCTGTCGCCGCAGGCGGCGGATCTTTTGCAAAGCGCCCGCATTCACAGGGATCAGCGTGGCCACGAAAAACCTTCTGACCACGTGCCTGTGGAAGTCACACTACAGCAACCGACGGTCAATTGACCGTCGATAAATTGCTGTAGAACTTTGACTCTGGCGCATCTTTCCTCTCGCAAACGATTTCGCTTGCTCGTCCGATGCGTCGGCATAGAAAAAAGCCCGGCAGTTTCCCGCCGGGCCCAAGTCTAGGGAGGAATCAATGAAGATTACTGTTTGGTCTTGATGCCGAAGGCAGCGAAGCTGGCTTCGAAAGGCTTGTAGGCGTCCTTCGCGGTTGCAACATAGAGCTCGCCGAGCTTGCTGGCCTGGGCCATGGTAGCCTCGTAGGCTTCCTTGGCATAGCCCTGCTGGACTTCAACAACGCGCTCGATAGAGCGGGCACCAGCGGCCTTTTCAAAGGTCTGGGTCGAAAGTTCTAGGGATTTGCGAGAAAATTCAGCAACTTCCTGAGCAACGGCCTGAACACCCTTGGTCACAGCGGTGGCCGAAGCAACCCAGGCCTCAAAGCCTTCCTTGCCGAATTTCTGAACGTCTTCAAAGTTCTTCATGGGACTCTCCTCATCTGATGTCCCTCTATATGTGCAGTGCAACATAAATGTCAAGGGCATTTTTTGCATTGCAACATGGAGAGGCTGGCGGTAAAGCCAGACAAGCGAGAATCGCGCCTTTACCTGGAGGTAACGCGCGATCAGTAAAATGTTAATGTTTGGCTTAGGATGGCATTATCGCGAGCCAGTGCCGCAACCGCGGCTAACAGATGATCGGCATGAGGAGCATTGTGATCCAACGGTTCTTGCGCGTCCTTTTGGTCCTGAGCCTGAGTATCGGGCTCGTCTTTCAGGTGGCGGTCCCGGCCGAGGCTGCGCCGCGTTTTGCCGCCATTGCCGTTGATGCGCGCACCGGCGCCATTCTCTACAGCAACGACATCAATGGTACGCGCTATCCTGCCTCGCTCACCAAGATGATGACGCTTTATGTCGTCTTCCAGGATCTCAAGGCAGGAAAGATCAAGCTCTCAACGCCGCTGCGCGTATCGGCCCGGGCCGCATCCATGGCGCCTTCAAAGCTTGGTTTGAAACCCGGCACAACGATTACTGTGGAAGATGCGATCAAGGCGCTGGTGGTCAAATCGGCCAATGACGTTGCGGCAACGGTGGCGGAGAATCTTGCACGCGGCAGCGAAGCAACTTTCGCAGCGCGCATGACGCAGGTTGCGCGCAGCATCGGCATGAGCCGCACTACCTTCAAGAATGCTTCGGGACTTCCCAATCCCGGCCAGGTGACGACGGCAAAGGACATGGCGACGCTCGGCCTG
>JBIOWL010000400.1:0-5348 GCA_044868645.1 Aestuariivirga sp. | reverse complement strand
ATGTCGCGCAAATTCTGCAGGGCAAGGGCCGCTTCACCACCGTGACAAAAAACTGACAGGAAACGCCGATGTCCGCGCCAGCACCCTATAACGCCCAGGAACTGAAACGCCGCATGCATGGCGCCGTCGATGCCTTGAAACATGATTTCGGCGGGCTTCGCACCGGTAGAGCCTCGGCGAGCCTCCTCGATCCCATCCACGTGGATGCCTATGGCGCTTCAATGCCACTCAATCAGGTGGCTTCGGTTGCGGTGCCCGAGCCTCGCCTTCTCCAGATCAATGTCTGGGACAAAGGCCTTGTCATCGCCGTCGAGAAAGCCATCCACGCCTCGAACCTCGGCCTCAACCCGCAGACCGAAGGCCAGGTCATCCGTCTGCGCATGCCGGACCTGACCCAGGACCGCCGCAAGGAGCTTGTGAAGGTCGCTCACCAATATGCCGAGAAGGCGAAGATCGCCGTGCGCAATGTGCGCCGCGATGGCATGGAACAGCTGAAGGCCTTGGAAAAAGCGCATATGATGAGCGAGGACGAGCACAAGACCAAGGCCGACGAAGTCCAGAAGATGACCGACGACACAACGAAGGAAATCGACACGGCTTTGAAGACAAAAGAAGCCGAGATCATGCAGGTGTGATGGCGAAAGGCCATGCCGCAAAGCCAGACATTGAAGCCACCCCGCCATGTCGCCATCATCATGGATGGCAATGGCCGCTGGGCCAGCGAACGCGGCTTGCCGCGCACCGCGGGCCATAGGCAAGGAATCGAGGCGGTACGCCGCGCCGTCAAGGCGGCGGGCGAGCTGGGCATCCAGTATCTCACGATCTATTCCTTCAGCACTGAGAACTGGTCACGCCCGCAGACTGAAGTCTCCTTTCTGCTCGATCTCTTGCGCCGCTTCATCCGTCAGGACGTGGCCGAGCTTCATGCCAACGGCGTGCGCATCAAGGTCATCGGCCTGCGGCAAGACCTTGAACCGTCGCTGGTCAAACTCTTGGAAGATGCCGAGAAGCTGACGCGCGACAATGAAGGCCTTACCCTGCAGGTGGCCTTCAACTATGGCAGCCGCCAGGAAATCGCTCAGGCTGCGGCCAGATTGGCGAGCGATATGCAAGCTGGAAAGCTTGATGGCAAGGAGATCTCGCCGAAGTTATTTGAAGGCTATCTCGACACTGCGGGAATTCCCGACCCCGATCTCTTGATCCGCACTGGCGGTGAGGAACGCATTTCGAATTTCCTCCTCTGGCAATGCGCCTATGCGGAGTTTGTCTTCCTTCCGGAATATTGGCCGGATTTCAACGAAGCCTCTCTGCAGCGGGCCATCGCCGAGTTCCATGAGCGTGAGCGAAGGTTCGGCGGCCTGAAAGTTTCGGCATGAGCGAGAGGGCGGGCGCTCCTCCAAAACCAGTCCTGCCGCAAGGGAGATGGGCCGACCTTGGCGTGCGGGCCCTTTCAGCGGCACTTCTCATTCCCGCGGTCCTGCTCGATGTCTGGCAGGGCGGTATCTGGTTTGAGATCTTCGTGGCTTTTCTTGGCGTGCTGATCGCCCATGAATGGAGCATCATCGTCCACGACAGAAGTTCCGCGCAGTTTGCCCTGCATGCCGCGGGCGCCATCGTTGCCGCCTTCCTGCCACGGGAGATTGGAGTTCTGCCGGCCGTTGGCGTGATTTCGATGCTGACGGCCATCGGCATCTTCCTCGCGTCGTTGCGCGAGGGCGAGAAGACGGTCTGGACCTATGCCGGCATTCCCTATGTGGCATTCCCGGTGCTGAGCCTCGTGCTCCTGCGCCACAACGAGGCCTGGGGCATCCATGCCATCATGTGGTTGCTGCTTATCGTCTGGGCCACCGATACCTTTGCCTACTTCACGGGACGGGCCGTC
This sequence comes from Aestuariivirga sp., assembly GCA_044868645.1. Taxonomy (GTDB): domain Bacteria; phylum Pseudomonadota; class Alphaproteobacteria; order Rhizobiales; family Aestuariivirgaceae; genus Aestuariivirga. The sequence goes on along the minus strand of JBIOWL010000400.1, from coordinate 3,466 downwards.
GGCGGGCCCAAACTTTCCCCGCGCTTCTCGCCCAACAAGACCTGGGCGGGATTGCTGGGCGGCATGGCCGGCGCCGCTGCGGTATCAGCCATCTATGCACAGGCCTTGCTGATCGCCGTCACTCCCCTGGCGGTCGTGGCCGCCGTCCTTGCCGTTTGCGCCCAATTGGGCGATATTTTCGAAAGCGCCCTGAAGCGCCATTTCGGCATCAAGGACTCAGGGAACCTCATTCCGGGCCACGGTGGCGTCATGGACCGGGTGGATGGCATGGTCTTCGCCAGTTGCGCTGCCGCACTCATAGGTTTTGTCCGTGAGCCCGGCGCCTTGGCACAAGGATTGCTGCTCTGGTAACCATCCGGCCGGAATCCTGCAGCGGCCGTGCCAAAATGTGGTTAAGGTTTTCTTAAAATTAGCGCAATTCAGGGGCAGGGGACCTGGATTGCTTGCAAGGTGAGAGAGGCGGAGTTCAAGTTTCAAGCTTTGATGGATGTGACACCTATCGCGGCAGTGTTCTACTTGCTGTCATTTGTCGTGGCGTTGTCGATCATCGTCTTCGTTCACGAGTTCGGCCATTTCATCGTGGGGCGCTGGTGCGGAGTGAAGGTCGAAGCTTTCTCGATCGGCTTCGGCCGCGAACTGTTCGGGCTAACCGACAGCAAGGGAACACGCTGGAAGTTTTGCCTGTGGCCGCTGGGCGGCTATGTCCGTTTCGAGGGCGACGCCAATGCCGCAAGCAAGCCCGACCTAGGCAGCGAGCGTGTCCACACGCCGACGAGTTTCCATGGCAAGCCCGTCTACCAAAGAGCCGCCATCGTTTTGGCAGGGCCCTTGGCCAACTTCATTCTGGCGATAGCGATTTTCTGGGGCGGCTTCGCACTCATCGGCGAACCCTATTACGAACCCGTGGTGGACGACGTGCGTGCCGGATCGGCCGCCCAGAGGGCGGGCATCAAGGCGGGCGACCGGATCGTCAGCGTGAGCGGCGAGACGATGACTTCGTTTGAGGACATCCGCCGCGCCGTCTGGCTTCATCCCGGCGAGGAACTGGAAATCACCCTGCAGCGGAACGGTGAGGACATTGGATTAAAAGTGATCCCGGACACAGTCGAGGAACCGGACAGTTTTGGCGGCAAGATGAAACTCGGCATCCTCGGCATCGTCAATAATGTCCAGGCTGGCGAGCCGCTGAACCGCACCTATTCACCCGCAGCTGCGCTCTCGCGCTCGGTCGAGCAAACGCAATATGTCATCGTCACCACCTTCAAGTTCCTGGGCAAGATCGTTCTCGGTGACCAGAGCCTGAAGCAGATTGGAGGCCCCGGCTCCATCGCCAAAGGCGCGGGCGATGCAGCCAAGAGTGGCGTTTTGGCCTTTGCTCTTTTTCTCGGCCTCCTGAGCGTCAGTATCGGAATTATTAATCTCTTTCCTGTTCCTATGCTCGATGGCGGGCACCTGGTCTTTTACGCCATTGAAGCCGTGCGCGGAAAACCGCTCGGCCCGAATGCGCAGGAATGGGGATATCGCATCGGCTTGTCCTTCGTGGCGATGCTGATGCTGGTGGGCCTGTTCAACGATTCTGGGCGGTTCATCAACCACTTTTTCGGGACATGAAATTGCCCATATGTTTAGATTGCAATGGGCCTCAAACTGGCTAAAAGTCGGCGCGTGGCCTGATTTGCAGGACTAGGGGCGGTCCTACAGTGGGAATGGGCAAATACTTGATGCATCTGCGATTTCTAAGATTAATTGTGTGTTTGGCGTTGATTCTGGGGGTAGCACCTGTGGTTGCCCCCCAATTCATATTGCAGCCTGTCTATGCTGCCACAGTTTCCAAGGTCATCATTCGAGGCAACCAGCGCGTCGAGAATGAGACAATTCTCTCATACATGCAGCTCGGCGTTGGCGACGCCATTGACGACGAACTCGTCGACGAATCCATCAAGTCCCTGTTCCAGACCGGCCTCTTCCGCGATGTCGGCATTGTCCGCCAGGGCACGTCCCTGATCGTCACGGTTTCCGAAAATCCGCTGATCAATGTAGTCAACATTGAAGGCAACAAGGAGATCGACGACGAGACACTGCTGAAGGAAGTCGAGGCCCGCGAGCGCATCATCTTCACCAAGGCGCGCGTTGCCAGCGATACCCGGCGCCTTCTCGCCGTCTACCAGAAACAGGGCTTCTACAACGTCACGGTCACGCCCAAGATGATCCGCCTTCCCGAGAACCGCATCAACCTGGTTTTCGAAGTGAACGAGGGCGGCAAGACCCATATCCAGCAGATCAATTTCAGCGGCAACGACAACTTCAGTGACGGCGACCTGAGGGACGTGATCGCCACGAAGCAGTATTCGCGCCTCTTTTTCTTCCTGCGCAACACGACCTTTGACGCCGACAGGCTGGCCTATGACAAGGAATTGCTGCGCCGCTACTATCTTAAGAACGGCTTCGCCGATGTGCAGATCATCTCTGCCGACCCGCGTGTTGCAGATGATGGCGACGGTTTCATCATCGACTTCGTGATCGAGGAGGGGCCGCGCTATGACGTGGCTGACGTGGCCATCAATATCGGCGACAGCAATCTTGAGCCGGAAGCGCTGCGCGCCAAGGTGAAGACCGGCGTCGGCGATACATATGATGCCTCCAAGGTCGACAAGTCGGTCGAGAATCTCACGCTGGAAGCGGCCAAGCAGGGCTTCGTCTTCGCAAAGGTTGAACCCAGGGTCGATCGCAACGCCGATGGCAAGACCGTCAACATCGTCTATGGCATCACTGAAGGTCCGCGCACCTATGTGGAACGCATCGACATCACCGGCAACACCCGGACGCTCGACCATGTGATCCGCCGCGAACTGCGACTGTTTGAAGGCGATGCTTATAACCGCGCCCTGGTGGAACGTGCCCGCCGCCGCCTGACGGCCTTGGACTACTTTGCCAAGGTGGACTTCCGCGAGGAAGAAGGCTCGGCACCCGACAAGATCGTGCTTGTCATCGAAGTGGAAGAGAAGAACACCGGCGAACTGACCTTCTCCATCGGATATTCAACGGTTGAAACCATCGTTGGCGCCGTAGGCGTGTCGGAACGCAACCTGTTCGGCCGCGGCTGGCAGGCCAAGCTCAACACCTCGCTCAGCTTCAAGAAGCAGCAGGTCGATTTCAGCTTCACCGAGCCCTATTTCATGGGCATGCCCATTTCCGCGGGTATCGATCTTTTCGCCAACAATATCGACAACGAGGATGAATCCTCTTTTACCAGCCAGCAGGTCGGCGGCGCGCTGCGCACCGGCTTCCGTCTGGATGAGTACAGCTCCTTGAGCTTCAAATACCTGATTGCCTTCCGTGATGTTAAAGGCATTGACATTGAGACCGCCGCTCCCGCCATCATTGACGAGGAGGGGGATAGTCTGAAGTCCGCCATTGGCTCCACCTACACCTATGACGACTTGGATAATCCCTTGAAGCCGACCAG
>JBIOWL010000399.1:0-3159 GCA_044868645.1 Aestuariivirga sp. | reverse complement strand
CCTTGCGCGGGGGCGGACCCTATGGCATCAACCGCGCCGGTTCGGCGGCCCTGTCCGCCCGTGTTTCGCTGCCGTAGCTCAGTGGTAGAGCACTCCCTTGGTAAGGGAGAGGTCGAGAGTCCGATTCTCTCTGGCAGCACCATTTTCCCTGCTAAACTTGATTAACCGAAAATGAACGCGCCCTTCAGGGGGCATCCATGCGCGTGCCCCTATTGCCGCCGCCATTCAATCAAACAGCAACTCGAATGGAAACGACCATGACAACTACAGCACTCAACAATATTGCCCAGGGCCGCAACAGGAGCATGCTTTTGCTCATGTTGGAGCGGTTCACGGCCAAGGCAAAGCGCCGTGCGCTTCGAAAGACGCTGCTCAATATGGATGACCATATGCTGCGCGATATCGGTCTGTCGCGGCATCAGGTGCTGTCAGACGAATTTTGAGTAATGCTATTTAGGTGCTGATCCTGTTGATTGCCTGACCACCAGATCAACGGGCCAGATTTCCGATGGCATTGGCGCGGATGGATCGCGCAGCATGGCAACGGCGAGTTCGACCACACGCTTGCCCGCTGCACCTATGGAAGATTGCGTTGCCGTAAGCGGCGGATCGAATGTCTCGGCACGGATATCGGCGAGCCTGTCGTCATGGGCAATGAGAGAAACATCCGTTCCTATCTTCAAGCCGCGTTGCTCGACTGCGCGCTTAACACCGAGCGCCTGGGCGATGGACGAACAAAGGAAGGCGGTTGGCCTTTCCGGTGGGGCAAGGGACAGCATTCTGCTTGCCTCGGCCTCACCATGGCCTTCCACCATGATGCCGCCTGCAATGTTGGAAAGCGGCGGTGTCAATCCAGCGGCTTTGAGTGCGGCGCGATAACCGTTCTCGCGGTCCACAGCGTAGTTGTGGCTGGGATCGCCATTGATCAATGCGATTGATGTGTGGCCGAGATCGCAGAGCAGGCGCGTTGCCTGGAAAAATGCGCCGCGATTGTCAATGTCGAGTGTTGCGAAGGGTTCCGTGGCGCGAGTCCGTCCGTGAAGGATGAACGGCATATTGAGAGAGCGCAGCAGGGGAATGCGTGGATCCTCAATGAGCGGGCTTGAGAGGATCTTGGCATCGACGCGGGCCGAACGCACGGCGCGGCGATAGACGGCTTCTTCTGTTTGGGTGCCGCGCGCCATGGCGAGCGTGATGTCGTAGCCCATGTCGGAGGCTTGCTCGACGCAGCAGCCAAGAAATTCCGTGAAGATGAGATCGCCAAGCATGTTACGCTCGCGCGGAAAGACAACGCCAAGAGTGCCCGATTGTCCAATGGCGAGCCTGCGTGCAGCGGCCGATGGGCGATAGCCATGGAGCTCCGCGGCGGCTTTCACGCGGGCGCGTGTTTCTTCCGAAACTTCCGGAAAACCATTCAAAGCACGGCTGACCGTGGTTTGAGACAGTTTCAACAGTTCTGAAAGCTCGCGCAGATTCATGGGGTTGAACTCTTCCACATTCCCAAAGCGCTTTCAATCTTTTGGTTAGCAGACATGCATTTTTCTGTTTTGCGCTTGCGAAAGAATTGCTGCACCGCACATGAAACGCCGAAAAATAATGCAAAATCCCACTAACTACTCTTGACACTGATATCGTCAATGCTATGAGGAGTTATCCAAAGCGCTTTGGAAACCATTAGAGCCAAGAAAGCGCCAAGGACTGTACATAGATTGCACTGATCATCTTCAGGGAGGAAACTGATGAGACTGCATCACCTTGTGTCCGCCGCCATGATTGCCATGGCTGTTGCTTCACCGGCGCTTTCCGCCGATCTCAAATATCCGCCGGGCGAAGGCCCCTTTCATTGGGAAAATTTCGAAGCCCTGAAGGGTGTCGATCTCAAGGGCGAGACGCTGACGATCTTCGGCCCCTGGCGCGGCGATGACGAAGCCCACGTTCAAGTGGTGCTGGAATATTTCCGCCAGGCCACGGGCGCTGATGTCAAGTATTCCTCTTCCGAAAATTATGAACAGCAGGCGGTGATCGACACGGAAGGCGGCAATCCTTCCAACATCACCATTCTTCCGCAGCCGGGCCTTCTTGCCGATCTCGCTGCGAAGGGCCGCCTTGTGCCCCTCACCGACGATGATGCGAAGTTCGTGACCGATAATTATGGCGCGGGTGCTTCCTGGGTGGCTCTCGGCTCCTACAAGGGCAAGGACGGGGCTTCGAGCTTCTATGCCTTCCCCTACAAGGCCGATTTGAAATCGCTCGTCTGGTATGTGCCCGAGAACTTCAAGGATGCGGGCTATGAAATTCCGCAGACCATGGAAGATCTGGTTGCGCTTTCCGACAAGATCGTTGCCGATGGCGGTAAGCCCTGGTGCATCGGCCTCGGTTCCGGCGGCGCCACGGGCTGGCCCGCGACGGACTGGGTGGAAGACATCATGCTGCGCACCCAGTCGCCCGAAACCTATGATAAGTGGGTGACGAATGAAGTGAAGTTCGACTCACCCGAAGTTGTCGGCGCCATCGAGACTTTCGGCTCCTTTGCCAAGAATGATGCCTATGTGGATGGCGGAGCGGCGGGTGTTGCCTCGATCGACTTCCGCGACAGCCCGAAGGGCCTCTTTGCCTCACCGCCTAAGTGCTACATGCACCGCCAGGCTTCCTTCATTCCGTCCTTCTTCCCGGAAGGAACGAAGGTCGGCACGGATGCTGACTTCTTCTACTTCCCTCCTTACGCCTCCAAGCCTGATCTCGGCCGTCCGGTGCTCGGCGCCGGCACGCTTGCGACCATCACCAAGGACTCCAAGGCAGCGCGCGCCTTCATCGAATTCCTGAAGATGCCGCTCTCTCATGAGATCTTCATGAAGGATGGCGGCTTCCTCACGCCCCTCAAATCGGTGAACCAGGACGCCTACATCAATGATGCGGCAAAGACGCAGGGCGAAATTCTCGCTTCGGCGACGACTTTCCGCTTCGATGGCTCGGACCTGATGCCGGGCAAGATCGGCGCAGGCGCGATGTGGACAGGCATGGTGGACTTTGTCGGCGGCAAGTCCGCGGCCGATACAGGCGCTGCCATCCAGAAGGCCTGGGACGAAATCAAGTAAGCCCGCGCATCGGACGAGCAAATGGAATCATTTGCGGGAGGAAAGATGCGCCAGATTCAAAGTG
>JBIOWL010000398.1:0-3240 GCA_044868645.1 Aestuariivirga sp. | reverse complement strand
CACGGCCTTTTCATCGGCCACGGCAAGCAGACTTCCGCCCAGCCTTTCCGCCTCGCGCAGGGAAGCGCGGCAGGACGGGCAATAGGCCATGTGGGTGGCCGCGGCAAAGCCATGGGCCTCGCCCAAGGTGCCTGCAGCAAGGGCCAGGATGGTGGCTTCATCCAGATGATGGTGGGTTGCCGTCACGAAATCGTCTCCAGAAGCTTCCTCATGCGCATATAGGCAAGTCTCATTCTTGATTTTACGGTGCCGAGCGGGATTTGGAGCTTTGCAGCAATCTCACTCTGGGCCATGTCTTCCATGTAGCTCATGATGAGAAGCTGGCGCTGCTCCTCGGGAATCTGTGCGAGCGCCCTTGCTACAAAACTATCTTCTTGATGGCGCCCCATCGCCTCATCGGCACCTTCCTCGTCCGATTCTACATCATAGCCTTCAAGATCGGTGAAGAGCGATGTCTTCTCGCGGCGCAGGCGGTCGATCCTGAGGTTGCGCGCAATGGTAAAGATCCAGGTGGCGACAGTGCCGCGGCCTGCCTCATAGAGTGCCGCCTTTGACCAGACAGCGATCATGGTTTCCTGCACAAGGTCTTCGGCCTGTTCGGCGTTTGCGCCCTTTCTCATCATGAAGGCCTTGACCCGTGGGGCATAGGCGTCGAACAGGGCGGCGAAAGCCTCCCGGTCGCGGGATGCGGCAATCCTGTGCAAAAGTGCCGTTTCACGGCCAGAAGGCCCGGCATCCCCAGCCGGCGCCACTATTCCCGCCATGACTGCCACCGGGTGTTGCTCCACATGCACCGGAAACTACTACGGCATTGCGGTGCCATTTGGATCACTGCAGGCGGCGTTCAATCTCTTCGTTAAATTCCTTAACGAAGATGCGTTTCTTGCCCTCGAAGGCCTCGATCTTGCCCCAGAGTTTCCAGTGGGTTTTGCTGGCGGTGAGGCGGCCATAGGTCTCAGTGCGGATGTCCCAGGACCCACGCTTTCTCGTCTCGGTCCAGTGGGTTTCCATCTTGGCCGACAAGGGATCGGCGGGAAGGATCTCGAAATTCTCCCGCCCCACGCCACCAATGATGAGTCCGTGGGGTTTCAATTCCTGCTGGCCAAAGTCGTCGATGATTTCGAGCTTCGTTGCGCCGGTCTTTTCATCGATTGATAGTTTCCGGCTGTTGGAGGGCTCGCGCAGTTCCTTCCAGTCAATGGCTTTGGCTCCTTCCGGCGGGCCGAAGACAACCTGCTTTTCAGTCAAGTTCTTCTTACGCACGGGAATGGTGACGGTGCTTGAGCCTGCAAACACCGTCAGGCGCACCGGTTCTGGAGCCGGCCACATCATGGGGAAATAGCTGGTTGAAATCGAAACGCGCAGGCGGTGTCCTTTGGGCACGCGCCAGGCAATGTCATCGAGCTTCACCTTCACCTTGTAGCGCTTGAAGGGTTCGAGCGGGGTCGGATATTCGCGACTCTCACGCATTGAAAGGTTCTGCAGGTGATAGGTGATGCGCGAGACAGCGCCATCGGGCCAGACATCATTGAGGCGCACGGCAATATGGGCCACGGGCTTGTCAACCATGAGCGTGAGCTCCACCGCCGGCTGGCCGACGATCTCCATGTCTTCGGTCAGCACCGGGCTGTCGAAGGTGAGCGAGCCCTTGTCATCCTTCTGCTGGTCGCCGGGAAATTCCTCACCCAGCCAGATGATGCAATATTCGCCGCCATCGAAACCAACGTTCTGCGATGAGGTGATGGTGAGGCCCTCTTCTTTTCCCGCCTGCGCGGCGATGCCCTGGCGCGTTAGGTGAAAGGTCTTGTTCTCGATATTGCCATAGCCCCAGTAGCTTTCAGCAATCCAGCGGCCCTCGATCTTCTCGGGGAATGAACCGGGCCTATAGGCATCCATCACATAGACACGGTAATCCGGATCATTGTTGACGCCGGTGTTCTCGCCTTTGATGTGATGATCGAACCAGCGCAGCATTTCCTGCAGGAAGCCGATATTGGGGTGCGGCACGGCGAAGTGCGGATATTTATGAGCCCAGGGACCGATGATGGCCTTCCTCGGCACGCGGAGGCCCCGCATCAATCTTGGAATGGCGTTGGAATAGGCATCGTTCCAGCCGCCGACACACAGCACCGGACAAGTGATTTTGCCGAAATCCTCGCAGACGCTGCCGTGCTTCCAATAGCCATCACGATGCGGGTGTTTCAACCAGTCGATGGCGAGGAAGGGCTCGTTCTTCAAGCGGTCGAGCCACATCTTCTTCCACTTTGCGCCGACAATTTCCGGATCGGGCGGGCGCGAGGAATAGGCCAGCATGGTGGCGGCCCAGCCCAGCATTTCATTGATCACCGTGCCGCCCTTGTAGTGAACGTCATCCTCATAGCGATCATCGGTGGAACAGAGCGTGATGATGGCCTTCAGGGCTTCGGGCTGGCGGGCCGCCACCTGGAGGGCGTTGAAGCCGCCCCATGAGATGCCGAACATGCCGAGCTTGCCGTCACACCATTTCTGCTTTGTTGCCCACGCGATCACTTCCAGCGCGTCATCCTGTTCCTGCTTGGCATATTCATCGGCCATCAAGCCATCGCTGTCGCCATTGCCGCGCATGTCGACTCTGACGCAGGCATAGCCGTGGCCCGCGAGATAGGGATGGGTCAGCGCGTCGCGCACCACCGTGCCGTCGCGCTTGCGGTAAGGAATGTATTCCAACAGCGCTGGAACCGGGTTCTTTTCGGCGTCCGCCGGCAGCCACATCCGCGCTGCGAGCTTTGTGCCGTCCTTGAGGGGAATGAAGATATTCTCGATTTCCTTCACCTTGCGCGGGAAGGAGGTCTTGATCTTGATCGGTGGAAGCATGGTGAAGGCTTTATGCAGATTTGAGCGGCCCTACTCAATGGCGATATTAACGCTAACGGAACATAGTTCCGATTGTAGAGGCCGATGCATAAATTGTTCCGGACCGGATTAAATGCGCCGAAACCGTCCTCCAGCAGATTCCACGCCCAAAAGGGACGTGCTTCATGCCTGCCACCTGGACGAAAACGCAAATTGTCAACAACCTGCTGCGTGCGGGTCTCAGCTGGTCGGGCAGCAGACGATTTCATCCTTTAGTGAACTGCCGAAAACCGTTTGATGGCGGCAACGATGGCAGCGAAGCTCTTGCCCGCGGGCGCGCTCATGTGGCGGGCGCGCAGGAAGGCATGGACCAGCAGCGGCTCATCGCGCACTTCGGCGGCCCCTCCA
>JBIOWL010000397.1:0-3473 GCA_044868645.1 Aestuariivirga sp. | reverse complement strand
AGACATCGAAGGCGACTGGCCCGTGGGAACGCCCGCCGCCAAGGCGCTCGGCCTCGATGATCCCATGTTCTATGTGAAGGTGACGGCCAACAGGCCCGATGCCTTGGGCATCTATGGCATCGCCCGTGATCTTGCGGCGAAGGGCCTCGGCACGCTGAAGCCGCTCAATGCGCCAGCGATCAAAGGCACGTTCGAGTCATCCATCAAGGTGTCGCTTGCTTTCCCCAAGGGAGACGAGAAAGCCTGTCCACTCTTTGTCGGCCGCTATTTCCAGGGCGTGAAGAACGGTCCATCGCCGCAATGGCTGCAGCAGCGCCTCAAGGCCATCGGTCTTCGACCGATCTCGACGCTGGTTGACATCACCAACTACGTGACCTTCGCCTATGGCAGGCCGTTGCATGTCTTCGATGCGAAAAAGGTGCATGGAAACATTACGGCGCGCTTTGCAAAGGACGGCGAAACGATCGCCGCGCTGGACAACAAGCCTTACACGCTTTCTCCCGGCATGACGGTCATCGCCGATGACAAGGGCCCTGAAGGCATTGCAGGCATCATTGGCGGCACGCCCTCATCCTGCACCGATGAGACCACGGACGTCTTTCTGGAAGCTGCCTATTTCGATCCGGTGCGCACCGCCGCCACAGGCCGTACACTTGGCATCAACTCCGATGCCCGCTACCGTTTCGAGCGTGGCGTCGATCCTGCTTTTACGCCCGTGGGCGCGGAAATCGCCACGCAGATGATCCTTGACCTCTGCGGCGGCGAAGCCTCGCATCTCGTTGTCGCCGGCAAGGTGCCGGAAACGCGCCGCACCATCACATTGCGCAAGGCGCGCGTAAAACAGTTGGGCGGCCTTGATTATCCGTGGGCGGATCAATTGAAGGTCCTCCGCGCCCTTGGCTTCCAAGTGACGGAAGCGGCAGGCGGCGCTTCCTGCATTCCGCCCTCCTGGCGTCCTGATGTTCTGGGTGAGGCCGATCTTGTCGAAGAGATCTGCCGCATCGTCGGCCTAGAGAACATTCCCTATGCGGAAATGGAGCGTCCCTCTGCCGTGGCCCGTCCCGTGCTCACGCAATTGCAGAAGCGCATGCTGGCTTCGCGGCGTGTGCTCGCCGCGCGCGGCTTCAATGAGGCCATGACCTATGCCTTCCTTCCCCACGCGCAGGCGAAGCTTTTCGGCGGCGGTCAGAAATCACTGCAGCTCGCCAATGCCATTTCCTCGGAATTGACCGACATGCGGCCCTCTCTGCTGCCGAACCTCATTGCCGCCGCGGGCCGCAATATCGCGCGGGGCGCGTCTGACTTCGCCCTCTCCGAAGTGGGCCATGCCTATGCTGGGGACAGGATGGAGGATGAAACCCTGCGTGCCGCCGGCATCCGCCAGGGTGCGGCCTCACCCAAGCAATGGCTGGGCGTTGCCCGCGCCGCCGATGCCTTTGACGTCAAGGCAGATGTGCTCGCGATCATCGAAGCCTGCGGTCTTGCTGCTTCAACAATGCAAGTGGTGCAAGGCGCGCCCTCCTGGTTTCATCCCGGCCGCTCCGGCACCATCCAGCTGGGCCCTAAGAACCAGATCGCCTGGTTCGGCGAAATCCATCCCGGCGTCCTTGCCGAAATGGATGTGAAAGGTCCGGCCGTCGGCTTCGAGCTCGTATTGAATGCGCTTCCGGCTTCAAAGTCGAAAGGCACGGCCAAGGCGGCCTTACAACTTGCAGACCTGATGCCGGTCTCCCGCGACTTTGCCTTCGTGGTGGAGGAGAAAGTGCAGGCGGCGGAGTTGCTCAAAGCCGCCCGCGGCGCCGACAAGGCGCTGGTCGCCGACGCACAAGTCTTTGACGTCTTCAAGCTGCCCGATGGCAAGGTGTCGCTCGCCGTCTCGGTGACTCTGCAGCCCAAGGACAAGACCTTGACCGACGAGGAGATCGACTTCGCCTCGAAAAAGATCGTCGCTGCGGTTACCAAGGCGACAGGCGCGACATTGCGTTCTTAACCAATCGTCATCCCGGCGAAAGCCGGGATCCACTGGATCAATTGCAGAAGAGAATTGATCGTGCCACGATGAACATTGAGATTCTGAAGAATCTTAGTGGGTCCCGGCTTTCGCCGGGATGACGGTGAGAGAATAGAGATGACCACGACCACCAAGGCCGCCTTCAAAGCCCTCAAGGCCCATACCAAGACCGGCCTGCCCGATATGCGTAAGGTCTTTGTGAAAGGCGACCGCTTCCAGGAATTCTCGGCGCGTCTCGATGACCTACTGCTCGATTATTCCAAGTGCCGCGTGACAGCGAAAACCATGTCGCTGCTTGCTGCCCTTGCCAAGGCTGCCGATGTGGAAGGAAAGCGCGATCGCATGTTGCGTGGCGATGTGATCAACGTCACGGAAGGCCGTGCCGTGCTGCATACCGCGCTGCGCCGCCCCAAATCCGAGATCATCATGGTGGGCGGCCACAATGTGGTGCATGACATCCATGATGTGCTGGAAGCCATGGCCGCCTTCGCCACCGAAATGCGCCGCAGCTCCATCACCGATGTTGTGAACATCGGCATCGGTGGTTCCGATCTCGGCCCCGCCATGGCTACACTCGCGCTTGCGCCCTATCACGACGGCCCGCGCTGCCACTACGTTTCCAATGTCGATGGCGCACACATTGCCGGCACATTGAAAGGCCTGAAGCCCGAAACGACGCTCTTTCTCGTTGCCTCCAAGACCTTCACCACCATCGAGACCATGACTAACGCGAAGACGGCGCGGAAATGGGTGGCGGACGCGCTCGGCGAAGAGAAAGTCGGCGAACATTTCGCTGCCATCTCGACCGCCATCGACAAGGTGAGGGCCTTCGGCATTTCCGAAAAACGCACCTTCGGCTTCTGGGATTGGGTGGGCGGCCGTTATTCGCTCTGGTCGGCCATCGGCCTCTCATTGATGATCGCCATTGGGCCCCGCCACTTCATGGAGATGCTGAAGGGCGCCCATGCCATGGACCAGCATTTCGCCTCCGCCAAGCTGCTGGAGAATCTCCCCATGCTGCTGGGATTGCTCGGCGTCTGGCACCGCAACATCTGCGGCCTGCCCTCCCGCGCCGTCATTCCTTACGACCAGCGCCTGTCGCGGCTGCCTGCCTATCTGCAGCAGCTTGACATGGAATCAAACGGCAAGCGCGTCACGGCAAAGGGCGAGGTGGTGAAGGAAGATACAGGGCCTGTGGTCTGGGGCGAACCGGGCACCAATGGCCAGCACGCCTTCTTCCAGCTTTTGCATCAGGGCACCACGGTGATCCCGGTGGAATTCCTGATTGCCGCCGAACCCCATGAAAGCGGCATGCGCGTCCACCACGATCTCCTGATCGCCAATTGCCTTGCGCAATCGCAGGCGCTGATGAAGGGTCGCACGCTGAAGGAAGCCGAAGCGCAGCTCCTTGCCATGGGCAAATCGAAGGCCGAGGCCAAGGCCCTTGCACCTCATCGTGTTT
>JBIOWL010000396.1:0-3152 GCA_044868645.1 Aestuariivirga sp. | reverse complement strand
CTTGCAGCGAAGTTTCCATGGTTTCAATGATAACACGCCAATCATGGCAACCAAACGGCTTCCTGTCGCCTGACGGGAAGGTGATTTTGCAGCGCACTACCAATTCCGCTAACCATGGGTAATGGATCGAAGAAACTTTCTTGCGATGCTGGCCCAATGGCCATGTGCCGTAGGTGGCGCAAGGGCGGTGGAAATACCTTGGCGTTCACGTTTTCTTGATGGCGGATTTGACGGCAACCACTATTGGAGCGGCCTTGCCGTCACAATGTCCAAGGGATGGAAAACCTATTGGCGGGTGCCCGGCGCGGGCGGCATTCCCCCGCAAATTGAGGCAACAGGCGTTAACCTCAAGTCAGCCGAGCTGCTCTTTCCCGTGCCGCAGCGCTTTTACGACGAAAGCGGTGAATCGATCGGCTACAAGGATGAGGTTGTCTTTCCCTTGAAGCTTGCGCCGCGCGACATTGCCGCTCCCCTGGAAGTCAAGTTTTCAAGCTTCTTCGGCGTCTGTGAAGTGGTGTGCATTCCGGCAAAGAGCGAAGCCACCCTGCGCTTTGTCATGGGCTCGAACCAATCCCCGGATGCCATGCTGCTCAGTGCATGGCGCGAAAAACTGCCTGTATTGTCCGAAAATGGCCCGGTCCTCTCCGCTGCTGTGACGATAAAGAACAACAAGCCCGCCCTCGACATTCATTTTAAGGGCAAGGCCGACGACCTCTTCATTTCAGGCTCCGACAAATACTATTTCCATGCCCCGAAGATTGAAGATGAACGGGCAAGCGTCGCGGTATCGGGCGCCAAGTCACCGGATGAACTGAAGGGCCAATCCTTTCAGATCGTCACCGTTACAGGCAGCAAAGGTCTTGAGCAGACAATCCTGGTCCTCTAAAGCCGCATTCCTGAACAGGAGCGTGGAATGACGATCAAGATTGGTGACAGGCTGCCGGCGGCGGAATTTCTGGTGCCCGGGCCGGATGGTGCTGAAAAGAAAACCACCAGCGACATTTTCGCCGGAAAGAAAATTGCGCTTTTCGCGGTGCCCGGCGCCTTCACCCAGACCTGCAATAATTTGCACCTGCCGGGCTATCTCATCGACCATGACGCCTTCAAGGCCAAGGGCATCGACACAATCGCCTGCACAGCCGTCAACGACGCAGCCGTGATGAAGGCTTGGGGCAAGGCGACCCAATCCGAGGGCAAGATTTTGATGCTGGCCGACGGCACGGCTGCTTTCGCCAAGGCCATCGGCCTGGAGCGCGACGATCCGGCGATGGGCATCCGCTCCAAGCGCTATTCCATGTATGTGGTGGATGGCGTGGTGAGAGAGCTCAATGTGGAGACAAAGCCCGGCGTCAATGTTTCCGGCTCGGAGACTTTGCTGAGCCAGATTTAAGGCCCTTCGAGGCCCGCTGCGCGGGCACCTCAGGGTGAGGGAGCCCTCATGCTGAGGTGCATTGCGAAGCAATGCCTCGAAGCATGCTTATCACTTGTAAGGCCGCATCCCTTCACGTGCCAATTCATCGGCGCGTTCATTGTCCGGGTTGCCGTCATGGCCTTTCACCCAGGCCCACGAAATCTCATGGCGCTTGATCGCTTCATCGAGCGCTTGCCACAACTCGGCGTTCTTCACCGGCTTCTTCTCGGCGGTCTTCCAGCCGTTTTTCTTCCAGCCGTGAATCCATTTGGTGATGCCGTCCTTCACATATTGTGAATCGACATGCATCGAAACCTTGCAAGGGCGCTTCAGCGCATTGAGCGCCTCGACTGCCGCCGTGATTTCCATACGATTGTTGGTGGTGTTGGCCGCACCGCCTGAAAGTTCCTTGCGCGTGCCATTGTAATCGAGGATGGCACCCCAGCCGCCGGGACCCGGATTTCCGGAACAGGCGCCGTCCGTATGGATAACAACTCTATCCTTGCTCATGCCGCCGGCTGCGCCTCGCGCAATTCCTTGGGCAGCTTGAAGGAGACATTCTCTTCGCGCAGCGTCACCTTCTCGACGCTCACATCATAATGGGCACGGAAGGCATCGATGATCTCGTCGACCAGCACCTCAGGCGCGGAAGCGCCCGCCGTCAATCCGATTGTCTTCAGGTTTTTCAGCTCATCCCAATTCAGGTCGCTTGCGCGCTGCACCAGAAGCCCGCGCGGACAGCCGTTCTTCTCGCCCACTTCAACGAGCCGCTTGGAATTGGAGGAATTGGGTGCCCCCACCACCAGCAGCAGGTCGATTCTGTCCGCGATGGATTTCACCGCCTCCTGCCGGTTTGTGGTGGCATAGCAGATGTCTTCCTTCACCGGCCCCCGGATATTGGGAAAGCGCCGCCGCAACACGGCGATCACATCGGCCGTATCATCGACGGAAAGTGTCGTCTGTGTGATATAGGCAAGCTTCTCGGCATCCTTCACTTGAAGGTGCTCGGCATCTTCCGGCGTTTCGATCAGCACCACAGCGCCCTTGGGCAATTGCCCCTTGGTGCCGACAACCTCCGGATGGCCCGCATGGCCGATCAGGATGATTTCGCGGCCTTCATCGAAATGCCGCTGCGCCTCGAGATGCACCTTGGTGACGAGCGGGCAGGTGGCATCAAGCTGGAACATCTTGCGGCGCTGCGCCTCTGCCGGAATGGCCTTGGGAACCCCATGGGCGGAGAAAACGACCGGGTGGTCGCCCGCCGGAATCTCATCCAGTTCCTTCACAAAAATCGCGCCCTTGGCCTTGAGGCCATCGACCACGAATTTATTGTGGACGATTTCGTGCCGCACATAGACCGGCGCGCCATAGACCTCGAGCGCCCGCTCCACGATATCAATCGCCCGCACCACGCCCGCGCAGAAGCCGCGCGGCGCGGCAAGCAGGATTTTGAGGGGTGGCAGGGGCATGGCCTTGAAATGGAAGTGTTGCACCGCAAAGTCAAGAAATGGCTGGGTGGCCATGTCACTGGAAATAGGGGATTTTGAAGAAAAAGCCTATTTCTTGAAAATAGTCCTTGACACCGCGCGGTGAAAATGCTACTTCTCGCTACATTCCAGAAGTGGGTAAGAACTCCCCACCCCTCTCCCAGCAATAGTCTTGAGCCGATCACGAAGACGACGTGGAGGAAAATGTGGCAGGTCGTTCTGGAGCAATTTGATTTCACACATATCCAATTCTC
>JBIOWL010000395.1:0-6860 GCA_044868645.1 Aestuariivirga sp. | reverse complement strand
ACCGCGCCTGTCCAGCGGAAGGCCAGCACGATGTTGCAGCAAGTTTCAAGCGCGGAACCTATGGGCCCCTTGCGGCCAAACAGGGCTAGAAGAATGAAACCGGTGACGACGGGTGGAATGACCAGCGGCACGTGGACAATCAGGTCCAGCAGGGTCTTGCCATAGAAATCCTTGCGGGCCAGCAGGTAGGCGATTGCCGTCGAGACCGGCAGCAGTGCCAAGGTGGCGGTTGTCGCGACCCTAAGGCTCAGCGCGATCGCTTGCCATTCCTGGGGCGAGAAGAGGGGCGCTGTCTCACTCAATCAGGGTAAATCCGTTGTTCACGAAGATCTTGGCTGCATCCGATGAGGACAAGAACTTAGCGAAGTCCGTAGCGTCCTGATTGGCCGAAGCTGCGACGACCGCTACCGGATAAACGATGGGCGCGTGGCTGTCTTCGGGGAATGTGGCGATGATCTTTGCCTGTTTTTCCTTGTTCATGTCGCTGCCATAGACGATTCCCGCAATGGCTTCACCGCGTGAGACGAGAGCCAGGGCGGCGCTGACATTTTCGCTCTGGGCGAGATTCGGTTCGGCGATCTGCCACAGGCCGAGCTTGCTCAGAGCCTCCTTGGCATAACGGCCGGCGGGAACGGCTTCGACATTTCCAACCGCCAGCTTCTGGCCCTCGAGAAGCTTGGCGAAGGCTGCTGCGTCCTTAAGATCAAGCGTAGCGGGGGCTGCTTCAGCGCCGACGAAGACCAGCGTGTTGCCCAGAAGATTCTTGCGGGTTTCAGGTTTGATCAGGTTCTTCGATTGGACATCGTCCATCCACTTCAGGTCAGCCGCGATAAAGATATCGGCGGGGGCCCCTTCCTCGATCTGCTTGGCAAGAGCGGAAGAGGCGGCTGCAACCACGATGATTTCCTTGCCGCTCGCTGCCTTCCAGGCCGTCCCAACTTCCTCCAAAGCGTTCTTAAGGCTCGCTGCAGCGAATACCTTGACGGCTTCGGCTGCCCGGCCGGGACTTGCAGCCAGGGACAGGACCATCAGCAGGAAAACGGTAAAGCGCATGCGTGTGATCAACGTTATATTCTGCCGGATATAGCGCTTGTTGGCCGATGTCAACGCGGCTACTGTACCGGCATGGTGAAGCTCTCCATCCGCATCGACTTTGATGGCGGCCACCGCATTGGTCCCGGCAAGATCGCACTGTTGCAGGCCATAGCGCGTGAGGGGTCCATTTCAGCGGCGGCACGTGCTCTTGGCATGTCATACCGGCGGGCTTGGCGGCTGGTGGAGGAAACAGGAGCAATCCTCGGCATGGCCGCGGTGCAGTCAAAGGTTGGCGGGCAGGCCGGGGGCGGGGCGGTTTTGACGCCTGCGGGCCAGCATTTGGTCAACCAATACCTCGCCCTCGAAGAAGCCGCGGGGAAGGCCGCGCAGCCTATGCTGAAATCCTTGCAAAAAAAGCTGAAATAGAGCCTTTTACCAGCGTCATTTCCTTGCTCAAAAAAGGCGGAAAGCCTATGATTTTTGTTGGATTCGGCGGACAGGCTTCTGTGCTCGCCGATGATTTTTGAGCGGGCTTTTCGTGAGCGACGAGAACAACCAATCCGGCGGCTTGCCGCCGGTCAATCCGCAGGGCGTTGCCCCCATCTCCATCGAAGAGGAGATGAGGACGAGCTACCTGTCCTACGCCATGTCGGTGATCGTGTCGCGCGCGCTGCCCGACGTGCGCGACGGGTTGAAGCCTGTGCACCGGCGCATTCTCTTCACCATGGATGAGAACGGCTTCACGCCGGACAAGCCCTACAAGAAATCGGCGCGCATCGTCGGCGATGTCATGGGTAAATATCATCCCCATGGCAATCTTGCGATCTACGACGCGCTGGTGCGCATGGCGCAGGACTTCTCGCTTCGGCTTCCGCTGATCGATGGACAGGGTAATTTCGGCTCTGTTGACGGCGATCCACCCGCTGCTGACCGCTACACTGAGTCACGGCTCGCCAAGGCGGCGATGCCGCTGCTCGATGATCTCGACAAGGACACAGTCGAGTTCCAGCCCAACTACTCGAACGAGTTCAGCGAACCCACCGTCCTTCCAGCGAAGTACCCGAACCTGCTGGTGAATGGCGCGGGCGGTATCGCTGTCGGCATGGCCACCAATATGGCCCCGCACAATCTGGGCGAAGTCATCGATGCCGTGCTGGCGGTGATGGACAAGCCGGAAATCACGCTCGACGAATTGCTGCCCATCATTCCAGGGCCGGATTTTCCAACAGGCGCCATCGTGCTCGGCCGCGTTGGCATCAAGAGCGCTTTTGCCACGGGGCGCGGCTCCATCATCATGCGGGCGCGCGTTGAGGTCGAAGATATCCGCAAGGACCGGCAGGCACTGATTGTCACCGAGATTCCCTATCAGGTGAACAAGGCGCTGATGATCGAGAGGATCGCCGAACTTGTGCGCGAGAAGAAGATCGAAGGCATTTCCGACATCCGCGATGAATCAAGCCGCGAGGGCATGCGCGTCGTCATCGAGATCAAGCGCGACGCCGAGCCGGAGATCGTTCTCAACCAGCTCTGGCGCTTCACAGCGCTGCAATCGTCATTCAGCGTGAACAACATTGCGCTCGCCAATGGCAGGCCGGAGCAAATGACGCTCATGGATCTGCTCACGCAGTTCATCGCCTTCCGTGAAGAGGTGATCACGCGGCGCACCAAGTTCCTGCTCAAGAAGGCGCGTGACCGTGCCCATGTGTTGGTGGGCCTCGCGATCGCCGTTGCCAATATAGACGAAGTGATCCGGCTCATACGTGCCTCGAAGGATGCAACGGAAGCGCGCGAAGCCTTGATGGGGCGCGATTGGCCGGCGCGCCAGCTCGAGCCTTTGATTGCGCTCATTGCAGATCCGCGCCACAGGCTGAAAACCGACGGCACCTATAGGCTATCGGATGAGCAGGCGCGGGCCATTCTTGACTTGCGCCTGCAACGGCTCACGCAGCTGGGCCTTGAGGAAATCACCGAGGAACTCGAGAAGCTCGCAACTGAGATCAAGGACTATCTTGAGATTCTTGGTTCACGCGAGCGCATTCGCGCCATCATCAAAACCGAGCTTGCGCAAATCAAGACGGATTTCGCCACGCCACGCCGCACCGAGATTGTCGACAATGAAGGCGAGGTCGAGGACGAGGACCTGATCCAGTCGGAAGACATGGTCGTCACCGTGAGTCATGCCGGTTATGTGAAGCGTGTGCCGCTTTCGGCCTACCGTGCACAGCGGCGCGGCGGCAAGGGCCGGGCTGGCGCTGCGGTGCGCGAAGAGGATTTCGTCACCAAGATGTTCGTGGCGAACACCCATACGCCGCTACTGTTCTTCTCGTCAGAAGGCATGGTCTACCGCATGAAGGTGTGGCGCTTGCCGCTGGGCAATCCGCAGGCGCGCGGCAAGGCCCTCATCAACATCCTGCCGTTGTCGCAAAATGAGCGTATCACCACTCTCTTGCCGCTGCCTGATATTGCCGAGGGCGCCGAGAAGCCTTTCCTGATGTTCGCCACGCAGTCCGGCAATGTGCGGCGCAACGAGCTGGAAGATTTCGAGCAGATCAACCGCAACGGCAAGATCGCCATGAAGCTGGAAGAAGGCGATGCCATTATTGGCGTCGATCTCGCCCAGGAACAGGACAACGTGGTGCTCACCACGGCACAGGGCCAGTGCATCCGTTTCGAAGTCACCGATATTCGCGTGTTCAGGGGGCGCGAGTCTGATGGCGTGCGCGGCATCCGGTTGGAGAACGGCGACAAGGTGATCTCCATGTCGATCATCAAGCACTTTGAAGCCACGCCGCAAGAGCGCGCGGCGTTTGTGAAGATGAGCAGAGCAGTTGCCGGCGATGACAGCAATGGCGATGAAGACGATACGCCAGTTGAGACGGTTCTCTCTCAGGAACGCTATGCGCAGATGAGCGCTGCAGAACAGGTGATTCTCACCATCTCAGAGAACGGCTATGGCAAGCGTACCTCGGCCTATGAGTATCGCGTCTCGGGGCGTGGCGGCAAAGGCATCACGGCCATGGCCGTCAACGATCGGAACGGCCCATTGGTGGCCTCCTTCGCTGTTGAGGAGAATGACGAGATCATGCTGGTGACGGATCAGGGCCAGATGATCCGCTGCCCCGTGCATGACATCCGCAAGACCGGGCGTTCGGCGCAAGGCGTCATCGTGTTTGATACGGCGGACGATGAGCATGTTGTCTCGGTCGAGCACATCACCGAGGCGGACGGGAATGGCGATGCGCAGGCGTGACCTATAACTCCGGGTCTTGCATTGCGGCTCACTCTTTGGCTCTATAGCCCTGTTTTTGAAGCGGGGCTGCCCATGGTTTCGGTTGAATCCTATATCGCCTTTTGCATCGCGGCATTTGCCTTGGCCGTGGTGCCGGGGCCCACTGTAACGGTGATTGTCGCCAACTCCTTGCGCTATGGCGTTCGCGCTGGGCTGCTCAATGTCGGCGGGACGGTGCTTGCCGGAGTTGTGTGGGTCACCATTGCTGCACTGGGATTGACCGCCGCCATTCTGCTCATGGGCGTGTGGTTTGATGTGCTGCGCTATGCGGGCGCAGCCTATCTGGTGTGGCTGGGCTGGAAGCTCCTCACATCAGATGGCACCTTGCAGGCAGGAAAGGCGCAGGAACGAAACGCCCACGGCTTTTTCTGGCAGGCCTTCATGGTGACGATCACCAATCCGAAAATTCTGGTGCTTTACGGCATGATCATTCCGCCATTCCTCAGCCGCGAGGGTAACCCTGCGCTGGAAACATTCATGCTGGGCGCGAGTTTCGTGCTGATCGCCAGCTTTACGGATAGCGGCTATGCGCTGCTGGCTGGGCGGGCAGGCTCGTGGCTGTCGCGCTCGCGGGTCAGGGCCATTGAAATTATCAGCGGCACCTGCCTTGCCGCAGGTGGCATCTGGATGGCACTCAGGGGCCGGTAGATTTCAACCAGTTGCCTCCGCGATCTTCCCCTGACGCCACAGGAGGAAGGTGGAAGCTGCCATGATCATCAAAAGGCCAAACCACAGATTGCCTTCCGGCAGGTAGCTGAAGGCGAGATAGCCTGCGACGACATTGAAGGGCAGCCGCATGTCATCAAAGGGCTGGAGGAAAGAGGCGTCGGCTTTCTCATAGGCCTTGGTCAGGCACCACTGCGCGATGAACTGGATGGCTCCGCCCGCGAGCAGCAGCCAAAGAACGGCGCCTGATGGCCATTCAAAGCCCGCCGCCAGCGACAGGCCCAGATTGATCGGCGAGAGGAGGAGCAACAGCCACATGGTGATGGTTTCAGGAGATTCATCCGCCGTCAGCACCTTGGTGAGGAGCGAGGCAGCGCCCCACAGGATCGCGGCGGCGATGGGCGCCAGCGACCAAGATGTGAAGGCAGAAGACCAAGGCTGAAGCACGATCATTGCGCCGGTGAAGCCGAGAATCGCTGCAAACCAGCGTTCGACCCCGACCGCTTCGCCGAGAAAGAACTTTGCGCCGAGCAGGATGAAAAAGGGCGAAGTCATCACCAATGCGATCACCTGCCAGATGGGCACACCATGGGCGAGGCCGAAGATGAAGGCCTGCACACCCAGCGCCGAGAATACAACGCGGATGACATGGATTCCCGGATGCGCCGTGCGGAGTGCAGCAAGCCCGTGCTTGTGAATGAAAGGCAATGAGACGATGAGCGCGATAAAATACTGCCAGAAGGCATCGGATGTCGGCTTGAAGCCAAGACCGCCGAAATCGGGGCTTCCCGTTACCTTCTGGGTAATGACATTGATCACGGCAAAGGCGATCCCCGCCGACACCATGAAAATGGCGCCCTGCCAGGGGCGGGAGGCGGAAGTGGTTGTCTCAGTCATCTGTGAATCCCCAATGCCTCTTTCGCCATAGTTCCGGATTGGGGCATGGGCAAGTGGCGGCACGGCAGTCAAGATGCTTCATATGTTTCTATGTCTTGGCAGGGCTTGCGATTCAGACGTGCTCCCCGTTTGACCTAATTGAGGATTCCAGCGAAACTGCGCCGATGAACATCCACGCCAAGCCCAACATCAAGACCGGGATTTCAGTGTGCCCGCATGATTGCCCATCGGCTTGCGCGCTGGAAGTGGAGCTGCTGGACGATCGGACCATTGGCCGGGTGCGTGGCGCCAAGGACAATTCCTATACGCTGGGCGTCATCTGCGAGAAGGTGGCGCGCTATGCCGAGCGCATCCACCATCCGGAGCGGCTGCTTTATCCGCTGAAACGCACAGGCAAGAAAGGCTCAGGGGCATTCACCCGCATTTCCTGGGACGAGGCGCTGGACGAGACCGGCACACGCTTCAATGCCATTGAGAAGGAGTATGGCCCGTCCGCCATCCTTCCCTATTTCTATGCGGGCACCATGGGCTTGGTGATGCGCGACGGCATTGACCGCCTGCGCAATGTGAAGAACTATTCCGGCATGCATGACACATTCTGCGTCGCGCTGTCATGGTCTGGATTCTACGCAGGTGCTGGCAAGATCGCGGGCGTCGATCCGCGCGAGATGCAGAAGTCGGACTTGATCGTGGTGTGGGGCGGCAATCCCGTCAACACGCAAGTCAATGTGATGACGCATATCGGCATCGCCAAGAAGGGCAGGGCAGCAAAGCTTGCCTGCATCGATGTCTATGAAACGGGCACGATGAAGCAGGCCGACATCAAGGTGATCGTGCGCCCCGGCACGGATGGCGCGCTGGCCTGCGCCGTGATGCACATTCTGTTCCGTGATGGATATGCCAATTGGGATTACTTGCGGAAATACACGGATTGCCCAGAAGAGTTGGAGCAGCATCTCAAGACGCGCACGCC
>JBIOWL010000394.1:0-2956 GCA_044868645.1 Aestuariivirga sp. | reverse complement strand
CTATGATGCGCCGGGCCAGGCTCACGTCCTTTTCAGACGGGCTGAAGACTTCATTGGCGAGTGCGATCTGCGAGGGATGGATAGCCCATTTGCCCTCACAGCCCAGAACGGCAGCACGGGCGGCTGCAGATTTGTAGGCATCGGCGTCCGAGAAATCACCGAAAGGCCCATCCACGGGGCGCAGGCCATTGGCTCTCGCGGCCACCACCATGCGCGAAATGGCGTAGTGCCACATGTCGCCCCAATGGGTGTTTCGGCTGCCGTCCTCGGTCTTGTGGGTGAGAATGGCGTAGTCGGGATTGGCGCCGCCGATAGAAGTGGTGCGGGCACGCGTTGAGGCGGCGTAATCCGCCACGCCGAAGTGCAGCGATTCATTGCGTTGGGAAGCGGCGGCAATCTCATGGATGTTCTGCATGCCGAGCGCGGTTTCGATGATAAGCTCGAAGCCCACGCGCTTCTTGCGGCCCTTTGCGCTTTCTATCTGCGTCACCAGCATGTCGAGGGCATAGATGTCGGACGCAGTGCCAACCTTGGGTATCATGATGAGATCAAGGCGGTCGCTTGCCTGTTCCAGCACATCCACCACATCGCGGTACATGTAATGGGTGTCGAGGCCGTTGATGCGTATGGCGAGGCTCTTCGCACCCCAGTTCACATCGCCGATTGCCTGAATGATGTTCTTGCGGGCCTGCGGTTTGTCGTCAGGAGCAACAGCGTCCTCAAGGTCGAGGAAGACGACATCGGCGGTGGAATTTGCTGCTTTTTCAAAGAGCTTCGGGTTGGAACCCGGAACCGCAAGTTCCGAACGGTTAAGACGGGCAGGGGCCTGTGCGATGGTTTTGAAAGACATGCGAGCAGCTTAGCTATCTTTTCGCAGGTGCGAAATAGGCGGAAAGGCGATGGCTAATTCTCACATCCCACGGCACCTGATAAAACCTCAAACAGAAACGGAGACCTCCATGAAGTATTTTGCTCCCATCTTTCTTGCCAGCGTACTCGCTTTCACCGCAGTGATGGCTGACGGCGTCATGTCGCTTGCTGGCTCCGAATGGGGCCTGGGTTCCGATGACAAGAATGGCGTGATGGTGAAGTTCGAGCCGGAGGGCAAGGTGTGGGGCAGGCTGGGTTGCAACCGTTTCACCGGCACTTACAAACAGGATGGTGTTGCGCTCTCCTTTGGCCCGCTCGCCACCACGCGGATGGCCTGCGAGGCGGAAAAGATGAAGACCGAGCAGATGATGAGCGAGGTTTTCACAGCCACAAAGCTAGCCGACATCACTCATCTCAAGCTGATCTTGCAGGATGCCGGCGGCAAGGAACTCGTGACACTGCAGCGCCGGGATTTTGACTAGGCTGCTAGAATAGGACGTCTCCGGCGCAGCGGCCATCTCGAGGTAAATCCTCGAAGGACACCAGGCCCTCAAACCTTTGCAGTGGAATGCCGGCTACTGCTTCCGGTTCAGCCAGGCGCAGGTTGACCGCAATGCGTGTCCGCCCATCCTTCATCGGCTCAAGGCCGCGCCAACTTACAAGATTGCCGCAGGTGCGGCAGAAGTTGAAAGAAAGACTGCCTTTGGGGCGCACATAGGAGGTAAGTGCATTTGCCGGTGCAGTCACTTGGACATCTTCGCCATCGAAACCATAGGCCCAAAGAACACCGTATTTCCGGCAGGCCGTACAATTGCAAATCGTGGCATCAGGAATGGCCCCCTCAACACGCCAGGAAACTGCCCCACAATGGCAACGGCCTTCAGTGACAGAGGTTTCCGCCATGGTGCCACTCGCCTTTCTGCTAGAAACTCCACTCGCGGGCCTTGGCGACGATGAAGTCGCGGAAAGCGGTAACGCGCTTGGTCTCCTTCAGTTCCTCGGGATAGACAAAGTAGGTTTCGAATTCCGGCGTTTCCACCGGCAGATCGATCTGCACAAGGTTCATGTCCGGTGCCACGAGATAATCTGCCAGCACTGCGATGCCCGACCCCGCCTGCACGGCGCGGCGCAATCCATAGGCATTGTTGACGCGCAGCGCCACGGCGCGCGGATCGCCCTCAGTGCGGCCTGCCGTCTGAAGGATGGAGAGGTTGCTGAGATAGGAGGCCGATGTTCCGAAGATCAGAATCTTATGCTTGTCCAGTTCTGCCAGCGATTTTGGAATGCCGTGCTTCTTCACATAGTCGGTTGATGCAAAAATGTGATGATGCACGGTGAAGAGCTTGCGCTGGATGAGATCCGGCTGGGTCGGCATGCGCAGGCGGATTGCCACATCGGCCTCGCGCATGGAGAGATCTAGCTCCTCATCCTCCAGCAGCAACTGCACCTGAATGTCCGGGTAAAGTTCCATGAATTCCTTGAGGCGCGGTGTCAGCCAGATGGAGCCCAAGCCCACGGTCGTCGTCACGCGCAATTCGCCGGAGGGTTTTTCGCGCGAGTCCATGAGGCGCGCCTTGGCGGCGGCGAGTTTTGTGAACACGTCATGGGCGGTGCGATAGAGCACTTCGCCCTGTTCGGTGAGGATGAGACCCCTGGCATGGCGGTGGAAGAGGGGAACGCGCAGATCTTCTTCCAGCGCGCTGATCTGGCGGCTCACTGCAGACTGCGACAGATTCAGTTCATGGCCTGCGTGGGTGAAACTCCCGGCGTCGGCCACGGCATGAAAGATGCGGAGCTTGTCCCAATCCATGCGCTACTCCGCTGCCATCTTCTGAGCCGCGTCATGGGCGTGCAGATAGCGCTCGACTTCAAGTGCCGCCATGCAGCCCATGCCTGCGGCCGTTACGGCTTGGCGGTAGACATCGTCAGTCACATCTCCTGCCGCGAAGACACCTGGAATATCGGTCTGCGTGGACCAGGGCCTTGTGATGAGATAGTTGCCGTTCTTGAAGGGCAATTGTCCGGCGAAGAGTTCCGTTGCCGGTTTGTGGCCGATGGCGATGAAGACGCCGTCGACTGCCATGAC
>JBIOWL010000393.1:0-8417 GCA_044868645.1 Aestuariivirga sp. | reverse complement strand
GGGGGCTACAAGCTGATCCCGTGATTGCGCGGCTAGCTGCAAACCCGTAAGTTCGCTTCGATCTGGCGTGGGGCCTATCGGGTTTTGAGGGGATTGCATTGCCGTTCCGGGTGGCGACATGGGGGTAAGGGCGGACGCGGAAACACTCCGCCGCATCCCCATTTTCAGTCAATGTGAAGCAGTTCCGCTGCAGGTTCTGGCCTTTGCGGCGGAGCGTGAGCGCTTTGCGAGGGGCCAAGCCATCATCACGGAGAACGGTAACGCCCGTTCAGCCTATTTCATTCTGGAGGGTACAGCGCTCGTCAAACGCGGCCAGGAGGTCATTGGCCGGGCAGAGCCCGGCTCGCTACTGGGTGAGACCGCCATGCTGGGCTCGTTCCGTTACGCGGTTAGCGCCACGGCTGAAACGGAGGTCATGGCGGCACGCATCGATACGGGCCTGTTCCAGCGGGTCGCAGGGGAATATCCGGAGTTCGGCCAAGCCGTGCTGCAAGTTCTTTCCAGCCGTCTCAACTCTTCCGTCAAAGAGTTTGAAGAGGTGCGGGCAAAACTTGCCAAGGCGCGCAGCTTCTCCAGCCTCTAGAGCCCCTAAAAATTAAATTCGGCGAGGACCGGCACATGGTCCGAAGGCTGCTGCCAATCGCGGCATTCCTTCAAGATGGACATTCCCTGATAGCGAGTGGCAAGGCTGTCATTGGCCCAGACGTGGTCAAGCCTGCGGCCCCGGTTGGACTCGCGCCAGTCGCGGGCCCGGTAGCTCCACCAGGTGTAGAGCTTTTCCGGCTCGGGCGCGGATTTCCTCATCACATCAGTCCAGCCGCCCGCGGCGATGATGTCATTGAGACCCTTGGTTTCGACGGGTGTGTGGCTCACCACCTTCAGGAGCTCCTTGTGGGACCAGACATCATGTTCGAGAGGCGCGATATTGAGGTCGCCGACGACCGCCTTAAGCACGTCCTTGTCCTTGGCTTCCGCCTTTGACCAGGCCTGCATTTCCTTGAGGAACTGCAGCTTGTGGGCGAACTTGTCGTTCACTTCCGGGTCGGGCTCATCGCCGCCGGCGGGCACATAGAAATTGTGAAGCTGCAGGGGACGGGGTATGTCGACTTCTATTGCAATGTGCCGGCAATCCTCCTTGCCGCAGAAGCTTTTCGAGTGGCTGCGGTGAAAGGGCAGGCGCGAGATAATGGCGACGCCGTGATAGCCCTTTTGGCCAAACTCGGCGATGTGGCTGTAGCCCATCTCCTTGAGGGGCGCAGAGGGAAACTGGCCTTGGGGGCATTTGGTCTCCTGGAGACAGAGGATGTCCGGAGCGTTCTCCTTGAGAAGGCGCACAACCGAGGCAACGCGCAGGCGGACGGAATTGATGTTCCAGGTGGCAATTTTCAGTTTCATGAGAACGGCTTGCCACAGGGTTGCGCGGCTCTGCAATGGCCGCGGCTCTCCCTGCTGACAGGATTTGCACAGGAATAGTCCAGGCCGTTAGTCATTCATTAACGAAGCCGTGATGATGCTCC
This sequence comes from Aestuariivirga sp., assembly GCA_044868645.1. GTDB lineage: Bacteria > Pseudomonadota > Alphaproteobacteria > Rhizobiales > Aestuariivirgaceae > Aestuariivirga. The sequence goes on along the minus strand of JBIOWL010000393.1, from coordinate 6,900 downwards.
CGGCGTAACTTCGGTTCATCGCCATGCAGCTTCGCGGTTTGATCCGCCCCAGGGGACTTTGGCCCATCGGGCTTTTTCGGGCACCTCCCGCGCATGTTTTGCATGCAGCGCAAGGGAGCCGGCCGCTGCCTGCCGATATGGCAGAAGGCGTCAATGACACAACTCCCGATGCTTCAGAAGCGGATGCCTATTATTGTGCGAGATACCGCTTTGCAGGAGAGACCGTCACGGCTGCGCCGGAAGAACTGTTCGTCCTGACCCGGCCTTCGCCCGCGTGGCGGCATGAGCGGGACGGGCTTTCATGGCTCAAGCATTTTTGCGCCGCGCCGCGCCGCCTTCACGTCTTTTACCTGGCGCGGCTGATGGATGGCTGGATGACCGCCTCAAGCCCGACGCGGAACATTCATGCCGAAAGCGAACGCCTCGATAATTTGGCGGCAACGCTTCCGCTTCTGGGCCGGGATTGCGGGGCACGGGAACAAGCCATCTTCAGAAATGCGCTTGAGATGCAATGCGCCAGGCTTTTGCAAACGAAGTCTCATGGCCCAGAAGAGAGCGTGGCGCAGGCCGCGAGCCTCCTTGGCCTGGCGCGCCGCGATGACCGCTTCGGCCGCCTTACAGAGGGGGCATGGAAGCAGCTGGCTGCCAGCCTGCCGCAACTGATTATGGCAGACGGCAGTGACATCTGGCGGGATGCGGACCGGGCCATGAAGCTCGCCGACGCTCTCGCCAAACTCCTGGAAGGCGATGTGGGCGGCGCAGTGCCTCCGGCCGTCATGGTCGCCCGTGATAAGCTTCTCGCCTATCTCGCCATGTTCAGGCTTGGTCCCGGCCTGTGGTCCTCGGCAGTTTCGGGCGATGTTCCGGCGCATCTCGAAGCATTCTTCGAGGGTATTCATCCGATCAGCCATGCGGCCTTCGGTGGCCGGACGCTTTTGCAACAGGCCGAGACGCGCATTCTCGCTCATTGGGGAGAGGACTTCCGGGAGACTTATGTTGAGATTGCACATATGGGAAAGCCCGTGCTCCTTATACATCAGGCAAAGGATGCGCCGCCTGCAGACCCTCAGCCGCCCCGGCATGAAGCAGGATCCGGCGAAGGCGAGCTTCTGTGCGCCTCGTGGGTGAGTGAGGAGACCAGCCTGGGCAAGACGTTCTATCTCTCGGCCGGTGGCAAGGACATGCGCTTTGAAGAGTGCTGGAAGGACGGGCGCGGTTCCGCGGGGATCGTGATCAGGCTGCAGCCTAATTGCAAGATCCTCAGGATGCAGGACGGCCTCGGCGCCAACATATATCTGCCTGACGGATCGGGTTGGCAGCTCAAGGTGCGTGGTGCCTCGATCTCCCGAGAGGGGACGGGTAATGGCCTGTGGATCTCGGGGCCGAAGAGCGAGGTGGGCTGCATCCAATGGGCGCTCAAGAAGCATCCCTCCTCGCGGCCTCGTGGCGGAAGGTCGCAGAAGCGGACGGAGCAGGATAGCGAACTTCCTTTCTGATCGCGTTCCCACTAGAGCAGGCGAATGACAGCTGCGGGTGGGGAACGAATGGCAGTGCCAAAGGCGGTGAGAATCAGGACGGCGCTTCTGTCGGTTTCCGACAAGACCGGTCTCAAGGAATTGGCAGCAGCGCTTTCACGGCTGGGATGCGTGCTGATCTCTACCGGCGGCACCGCGCGCTTCCTGCGTGACAATAGTTTTTCTGTAACCGATGTCTCGGAAGTCACGGGATTTCCAGAGATTATGGATGGCAGGGTGAAGACACTGCATCCCAAAATCCATGGGGCGCTGCTTTCGGTTGGCGGCAATGCCGCGCATGAAGCGGCGCGGTCTGCTCACGGCATTGGCCTCATCGATTTGCTGGTGGTCAATCTCTATCCTTTCGAGCGTACACTCTCAGACGGCGCTCCGCGCGAAGACATCGTCGAGAACATCGATGTGGGCGGCCCTGCCATGATCCGCGCGGCATCGAAAAACCACGAGCGGCTAAGCGTGCTTGTTGATCCCGCTGACTATGGAGATTTTATGAAGCAGCTTCAGGCGGGCGACGGCACAATCGACCTTGCCACGCGCAAGAGACTTGCGGCGAAAGCTTTTGCCCATACGGCTTCCTATGACATGGCGATTGCCAACTGGATGGCGCAGGAAAATAGTGACGCAACGCCGGAGACATTGCTCATCAAGGCAGCGCGCGTCCAAACACTGCGCTATGGAGAGAATCCGCACCAGCAGGGCGCCGCCTACAAGATTGCAGGAAGCGGAGCAGGCGTGCTCGATGCCGTGCAGGTGCAGGGTAAGGAGCTTTCCTACAACAACATCAATGATGCGGATGCGGCACTTGAGGCCGTCAGCGAATTTGACCCGGCACAAAGGCCGGCCTGCGTCATCGTCAAGCACGCAAATCCTTGCGGCGTGGCGCTCGGCGATACGCTGGCCGAGGCCTATGCGGAGGCCCTTGCCTGCGATCCGGTGAGCGCTTTTGGCGGCATTCTGGCCTTCAACCAAGCACTCGATCTCAAGACCGCGGAAGAAATCGCCAAGATCTTCACGGAAGTGATCCTTGCACCCGGCGCCAGCGATGAAGCGAAGGCATTGCTCGGTGCCAAGAAAAATCTGCGGTTGCTGCTTCTCCCGGCCCTCGGCAGAGGGCACCAGCAAGCCAAAGCGCTCAAGTCGATCCGTGGCGGTGTTCTAGTGCAAGACCGCGATGCCATTGAGGAAGATGAAAAGACATTCCGCATCGTGACGAAGAGAGCGCCCATGCCGGAGCAGATGCGCGACCTTTCCTTCGCCTGGAAAGTTGCCAAGTATGTCAAGTCCAACGCCATCGTTTTCGCCAAGGGCGAAGCAACGGTGGGCATCGGCGCCGGGCAGATGTCGCGCATCGATTCGACGCGCATTGCCGTGAGGAAAAGTCTTGATGCGGCGCGAGCAATGGGCAGGAATGAGCCGTTAACCCGTGGCGCAGTTCTCGCCTCCGATGCTTTTTTCCCCTTTGCTGATGGCCTGGAAGCAGCGGCGGAAGCGGGGGCCACGGCCATTATCCAGCCTGGCGGCGCGCAGCGGGACAGCGAAGTCATCGCGGCAGCAGACCGGCTGGGCCTTGCCATGGTTTTCACCGGAATCCGGCACTTCCGACATTAGAGCAGCCGACGGTCAATTGACCTGATGAGCTGCTCTAACACTTTGAATCTGACACATCTTTCCTGTCGCAAATAGATTCCATTTGCTCGTCCGATGCGCGAGACTTGCAAGTCAGTGCAAGCCGCAGCCATGATCGGCTGCCATGATCGAACTCGGGCATGACCAAGCTTACTTCCTGCAGCAGGCATTGAATGCGCTGCAGCTGTCTGCTTTTTATCTTCCACTTTCGGTTGCCTTTGCCATGATCCAGGCGATCACGCGGCGCATTTTTCTCTCTTTCGGCGATCTCGCGATGTTCGCCAGTTTCGCGGCGATCTATGGCAGCTTTGATGCGATGGTGAGCGGTGCATCCGATCTCACATCCGGCGCAGCGGGCCTTGGCCTTGCCATTCTGTGCGGGGCGGCGCTCGGCTTTGCAGTGTCACGGCTGATGCTGAGCCGCGAGCTTCTGCATCATCCCATGGCTTTCATGATCAGTTCCATCGGCCTTGCCATCTTCCTGCAGGAGCTCATGCGGTTGCAATCGGGCAACATCGCCATATGGATTCCGCCGCTGCTCTCCGATCAATATTTGATGAGGCTCGGTGGGTCATTTCCCATCCGCATCGGACTTCTCACCAGCCTCTCCATTGCGATTTCGGGGCTGGCCATTACGGCTGTCTGTCTATGGCTTTCATGGAGCCGCTTCGGCCTTGCCTGGCGCGCCTGCGCGCAACATCCGATGCTCGCCGCCATGTGCGGCATTGATGCGCAGCACGTGGCGGCGGTGAGCTTTGCCATTGCCGGCGGGCTTTCAGGCATCACGGGGTGGACATCGGCCGTTGTCTATGGCGGGGCCAATTTCTCCGCAGGGCTCATGGCAGGGTTCAAGGCGATGTTTGCCTCGGTCATCGGCGGGTTCGGTACGATCCGTGGGGCTATTGTGGGAGCGATCGTGCTTGCTGTTTTGGAGGTTGGGTGGTCGGCGGCCTTCTCCACTGTTTACCGCGATGTGGCAGTGTTCGGTTTCATTGTGCTCGTTCTGGTGTTCCGGCCGGAAGGACTCTTGGGTCTTGCCAGGCGGGAGAAAAGCTTTGAAACTCAGGAGCCATGAGAAACATCGGCATTTACCATTTGGTGTTTGCGGCACTTCTGCTCGCCGGATGCAGTGAGAACGGCCAGACCGATTATATGAAAATCGCGGGCGGTGGTCTCACCTTCAACTATCGCTACAGCGAAGCGCGGGCGGTGATTGTCGGCCGGCAGGTAACGCCACTGCCCAAAGGCGCAAATGTGGAAGCCCTGTTCGACATTCCAGGCGAGACGCGGCGAGAGCGGGTGTCGCGGCCCGCCATTGAAGGCAAGCTCACCTACAAGCTGGAGAGCAGCCCGCTCACCGGCATCAAGAAGGGCGTACCGCTGAAGGTGACGTTGCTGGTGATTGACGCAACGGGAAAAGAGATCGACCGGGAGGAGACGCAGTATGTCTCCGATATTGACCAGGAAGGGTTGCCGACAAAACCGCTCGTTGATCCGTCAAAACCGAACTACGTGCCGTGGCTCGAGAACCTCTGATCATTCCACGCGGACGGCGGTTCCGGCCGCCGTTACCATGAGCATGGAACCGTTGGTTCCGACAGTCTCATAGTCGAGGTCAACGCCGATCACGGCATTGGCGCCAAGCCTTTCTGCCTTGTCGGTCATTTCGGCGATGGCAGTCTGGCGGGCATCGTTGAGCACCCGCTCGTAAGCGCCGGATCTTCCGCCCACGATATCGCGGATCGAAGCGAAGAGATCGCGGAAGAGATTGGCACCGAGAATGGCTTCGCCCGCCACAATGCCCTTGTATTCGGCGATGCGCTTTCCTTCGAGGGTGTTGGTGGTGACGACAATCATGGGCGGCCTCCAGTGTCTGCGGGTGACATTGTTGGTGCAAGCGCAGCCCAAATCAAGTGTGACACCGGAGGGAGGAAAATGGAGCGGGCGACGCGAATCGAACGCGCGACCCTAACCTTGGCAAGGTTATGCTCTACCCCTGAGCTACGCCCGCTTTGCGGCCCGGCCACTCGGTTTGGCGCAGCCGGACGGCGCCCTTATTGCCTATGGCCTTTCCAAATGCAATAGCAGCCGCGAGAAACGAGAATTTATTGGTTTGGGAAGGATTTATGCCAGCGAGCCGCGACGACCTGATGCAGTTTCTGGGGAAACTGGGCATTGTGACAACAACGGCCGAACATGCCCCCGTTTTCACGGTGGAAGAGGCCAAGAAGGTGCATGACACCATTCCCGGCGGGCACTGCAAGAACCTCTTCTGCAAGGACGAGAAGGGAGCGCTTTGGCTCATCGTGGCGCTGGAGGATGCGATCATCAATCTCAAGGCGGCGCCAGCGAAGATCGGCTCCAAGCGGCTCACCTTCGGAAAGCCAGATCTTCTTATGGAGGTGTTGGGTGTGGAGCCAGGCTCGGTTACACCTTTTGGTCTCATCAATGACAAATCTGCGCGGACAAATGTGATCCTCGATGAGGCCATGATGCGCCATGAGCAGCTCAACTTTCATCCCCTGCGCAATGACTCGACGACAACCATCAAGTCCAACGATCTCCTCTCCTTCATTAAAGCCTGCGGTCACGGCCCCCGCGTGGTGGCGGTGAGCGAGGGGTGACGGACTTGCCAAAGCGAGCTCCAAGGCCCATCTGTGCAGGTGAAAATCGGAACTGAACCATGAATAGCATAACACTCAATGGTGCCACATCTGCGCCCCAGGCGTTGGTAAAGAATTCGACTGATCAGGCCTTTGCCGTGGATGTGATGGAAGCCTCGCGTGAGGTTCCCGTCATTGTGGATTTCTGGGCACCCTGGTGCGGCCCTTGCAAGCAGCTAGGCCCAACAATCGAAAAAGTGGTGCGCGAAGCCAATGGCAAGGTGAAGCTGGTCAAGATCAACATTGACGAGAATCCCGCCATTGCAGGGCAGCTCCGCGTGCAATCGATCCCGGCAGTATTTGCCTTTGTCGACGGCAGGCCCGTTGATGGCTTTATGGGCGCGCTGCCGGAATCACAGGTCCGGCAGTTCATCAGCCGGCTGAGTAAAATGGGAAGCCTTGCCGACCAGATCGCCGAAGCACTCGGTATGGCGCGGCAAGCACTTTCCGAAAAGCAGCATGACGCGGCCATTGATATTGCAAGCCAGGTGATTGCTGCCGATGCAACACTGGCCGAAGCCTATGCCATCAAGGCGCGAGCTGAAATGGAAACAGATGCACTGGATCAAGCGAAGGCAACACTCGATGCTGTGCCGGCCGACAAGGTGGGCCACGCCGAAGTGGTCAGTGCCAAGGCGGCGCTTGATTTGCTGCTCAACCCCGTCGATACCAGCGGCATTGCTGCGCTTGAGAAGAAGATCGCGGATAACCCGCTGGACCATGGCGCGCGCGTTGAACTCGCGGTTCTTCTCAATGGCGCAAACCGCCGCGAAGAGGCGATTGATCAGTTGATCCAGGTAATCCGCAAGGACCGAACATGGAACGACGATGGCGCGCGCAAGCAGCTCGTGCAGTTCTTCGAGGCGTGGGGCCCAAAAGATGAGATGACTTTGCTCGGCCGCCGCAAACTGTCTTCGGTTCTGTTTTCGTGAGGACGACACTTGAAACCATATCAGACCATTGCCGAACTGCCGCCGATGATCCCGGTGTTTCCCTTGGCTGGAGCGCTGCTTCTGCCGCGTGCTGACTTGCCGCTCAACATCTTCGAGCCGCGCTATCTGCAAATGTTCAATGATGCG
>JBIOWL010000392.1:0-4391 GCA_044868645.1 Aestuariivirga sp. | reverse complement strand
TATCTGTTGCGCAGCTATATCGCGGGACTTCCGCGCGACCTCATTGAATCTGCCCAAATCGATGGCGCCAATGATTTCAAGATTTTCAAGCGCATCATTTTGCCCTTGTCGTTCCCGGCTCTCGCGTCCTTCGCAATCTTCCAGTTCCTCTGGGTGTGGAACGACCTCTTGGTCGCCATGGTGTTCCTCGGAACGGAAAAGGACAAGGCGGTGCTGACCTATCAGCTCAACTCGCTCTTGGGTTCACGTGGCGGCAACTGGGAAATCCTCACTGCTTCCGCCTTCGTTACCATCATTGTTCCGTTACTCGTGTTCTTCTCGCTGCAACGCTATTTTGTCCGCGGCCTCCTGGCCGGCTCTGTGAAGGGAGGCTGACATGGCCGATATCAAGATGACGAACCTGAACAAGGCCTATGGTTCGGTTCATATTCTGAAAGATGTCAATCTCGACATCACATCGGGTGAGTTCATCGTCTTCGTCGGCCCATCGGGCTGCGGAAAGTCAACTCTGCTCCGTGCCATCAGCGGACTTGAGTCGATCACTTCGGGCACGCTGGAGATTGACCATGCGGTGGTGAATGAAGTGCCACCCTCCAAGCGCGGCATCGCCATGGTGTTCCAGTCCTATGCGCTCTATCCGCATATGAGCGTGTTCGAGAATATTTCCTTTGCTCTTGAGAACCAGGGTGTGGCGCGCGAGGAGATCAAAGCGCGGGTGGGGAAGGTGGCGGATATGCTGCAGCTCACGCCCTATCTTACGCGCCTGCCAAAGGCGCTGTCGGGCGGCCAGCGGCAGCGTGTCGCCATCGGGCGCGCCATTGTGCGTGGGGCCAAGGTGTTCCTGTTCGATGAGCCGCTCTCCAACCTTGATGCTGCCTTACGAGTCGCAACCCGCATGGAGATTGCCAAGCTCAAGCGCGACATGCCGAAGACCACCATGATCTATGTGACCCATGACCAGGTGGAGGCTATGACATTGGCCGACCGGATCGTGGTGTTGCAGGCGGGCAAGGTGGAGCAGGTGGGCACGCCCATGGAGCTCTATGAGAAGCCGGGGAATATCTTTGTCGCCGGCTTTATCGGCTCACCCAAGATGAACTTCGTCACCGGCGCACCTGCCGAAAAGGCCAAGTGCAAGACGCTTGGTGTGAGACCCGAGCATCTGGAAATCGACAGCAAGTCCAGCGCCGGCGCTATTGCGGGGGTGGCAGAATATATGGAAATTCTGGGCAGCGACAGCTTCATCTATGTGCAGACGGACCATGGCATGATAACAGCCCGCGAAAACGGCCGCACCGCTGTTACCAAGGGCGACAAGATCTATCTCAAGCCCGTGGACGGCCACATCCACCGCTTTGACGAAAACGGAAAGAGAATCGAAAAGAAATGACCATCAATGTTTTGATTTGGCATGAGCATCGCCACGAGAAGAAAAACAAGATTGTCGCCTCCATCTATCCAGAAGGCATGCATGGCGCGCTGAAGAACGCCTTCAAAGGCCATGGCGATTTCAAGGTCGATCATGCGCTGCTCGACGATGATGCAGAGCACGGCTTGTCGCAGAAGCGGCTTGATGAAACGGATGTGCTGTTGTGGTGGGGCCATGTGGCGCATGGTGAAGTGAAGGATGAGATTGTCGAGCGCGTGGCAAAACGCGTGTGGGAAGGCATGGGGCTGATTGTCCTGCACTCCGGCCATTTCTCGAAAATCTTCAAGCGGCTCATGGGAACGCCTTGCGCGCTGAAGTGGCGCGAGGCCGGCGAGAATGAGCGCGTCTGGGTTCTCAATAGCAATCACCCGATTGCGGCGGGCCTTCCCGATCAAATCCTCATCGAGCATGAGGAGATGTATGGTGAGCCCTTCTCCATTCCGGAGCCGATGGAGACCGTTTTCATTTCCTGGTTCGAGGGTGGGGAAGTTTTCCGTTCCGGTGTCACCTATCAGCGGGGTGCGGGAAAAATTTTCTACTTCCGCCCGGGACACGAGGCGTACCCTACTTTCCATAACCCTCAAGTGCTACAGGTGATCCGCAATGCCACGCGCTGGGTGCACAATCCGGCGAAGGCGTGGACAGGCATTCACGATGCGCCAAACGTGCCGCACGATAAGGCGCCGGTGCCGCTTGAGATCAAAGGGCCGAGCCTTCATGCCTATGGAGAAGAAGGCTTCCGCTGATCCTTATCCTCCTCCGCGCGAGGGACTTGCCCGGGAACGGAAAGGCCCTCTCGGTCATTCGTTTCAATCATGACATCTCTTCCGCAAGCGGGAGAGGAAAATTGGATAGCTGATCATGTCTAAACACGTCCGACTTCTCATCCTTGGAACCGGCAATATGGCCAAAGCCCATGCCATGGCCTTTGCGCAGGATCCACGCGCCGAACTGGTTGCCAGCTGCGATGTGGTGCCTGGCCGGGCCGCCGAATTCGCCAAGACATTCCAGATGGAGCAGAATTTCGAAGACTTGGACAAGGCCATTGCCTGGGGTCAGTTCGATGCGGCCGCCAATGTGACGCCCGATGCCATCCATCATCCGACGACGATGAAGTTGCTTGCGGCAGGAAAGCATGTTTTTTGCGAGAAACCGCTCGCCGAGAATTTTGTGCTAGCCGATCAAATGGCGACGACGGCGGAGAAGGCAGGCCTCATCAACATGGTGAACCTGACCTACCGGAATGTGCCTGCCATCCATCATGCGCGGAAATTGGTGATGGATGGAACGCTCGGCAACATCCGCCATGTGGAGGCAAGTTACCGGCAATCATGGCTGGTCGGCACTCACTGGGGTGATTGGAAAACGATGCCCATGTGGCTGTGGCGCTTGTCACAGAAGCATGGTTCCAAGGGTGTGTTGGGCGATGTGGGCATCCACATTCTCGATTTCGCGGCCTTCGGCAACGATTCAATGCCGGTTGCCATCCAGCCGCGGCTCAAGACTTTCCACAAGTCGCTCGGAGACCTTATCGGCGAGTATCCGCTGGATGCCAATGATTCAGCCGTGATGACCGTCGAGTTCGCCAATGGTGCGCTGGGCATTATCCAGGCCTCGCGCTTCATGACGGGCCATGACAACGAGCTGCATTTGCGCATCCATGGCGACAAGGGCGCGGTGGAAGTCAAACATTTCGAAGGCTGGACGGAGCTCAAAGCCTGCACCGGTAATGACGTGAACACTATGGCCTGGCGGGCGATCAAGCCAGAGCCCGTCGAGACCACCTACCGCAAATTCATCAATGCGATTGTCGCGGGCAAGAATGGCGATCCCGATTTCCGCCGCGCCGCCGATCTGCAGCATGTGCTCGACCTCTGCTTCGACAATGACGGCAAGGGCGCGGTGAAGGTTTAGGGTAGGGAACCGGCCACGTCCCAATTTTCTCCATCGGCGCGCTTGACGCGCCGATCCAGTCTGGTTGGGCGGGTCAAGCCCGCCCATGGAGAAAAGAGGAAGTTGCGAACAGAGTCCTCCTTACTCCCCCAGCACATCCGCACCCATGGGCCGGCGGCGGACGCGATAGTTCTCGGGCATTTCGAATTTGCCGCGCCAGATGCCGCGCTTGGCGGCCCGTGCTTCCTTCTGGGCTTTCGCATAGGCGGTGGCGTGGCGGAAATAGGCGACAGCCCAGCCCTGCCGCACCATTTCATTGTTGATCTCAAGCTTGCCATCCCAGCAGATGGAAACAGCTCTCCCATAGCGATCGGTTTCAAGTGACTTGCAATTGATGGTCTTGCCGCGCAACAGATTGCGCAAGGCGTCCCGTGCGTCGTGCCCGCAATCATATTCGCCTATATTACTGCCACAGGTCTGATTGAGTTCCGGCGCGTCAATGCCGTAGAGCCTCACCTCTGTGCCATTGAGAACAAGCGAGTCGCCGTCCTTTGCTTGCGCATTGCCGTTACCCACATCGATCATGCCGAAGCGGTCGAGGATAAGAACTGCAAGCGTGAGTGCTGCAGCAAAAACGATTGCATCGACAAGAGTCCGCCAGAACGGCCTTCGTCTTGCGGAATAGCGTGGCAAGCTAAAGCCGGTGCCAGCGCCGTGCTGCGGCGTCATCACTGTCGCGCGCATCAACCCAGCTGGACTTGCCGCCGCCTTCCTCCAGCTTCCAGAAGGGCGCCTTGGTCTTGAGCCAGTCCATCAGGAACTGGCAGGCCTCGAAGGCTGCTTCGCGATGGGCGGAACAGCATATGACAAGCACAATATCTTCGCCTGGAAGCATGCGCCCGATACGGTGGACGATGAGGCTGGCATCGAGCGGCCAGCGCGATAATGCTTCCTTCTCGATCTCCACAAGGGCCTTTTCGGTCATGCCGGGGTAATGCTCGAGCGTCATGGCGGAGACGGCATCGCCATTATTCACATCGCGCACCGTTCCGACAAAAATGGCGATGCC
>JBIOWL010000391.1:0-5259 GCA_044868645.1 Aestuariivirga sp. | reverse complement strand
CGGGAGGCCCGTTCGGTCACCGGCCCCAGAGCCTGCAGCATACCGCTTTCCCAGTCGATCAGCGTGCCGTAGCAGTCGAAGGTTAGGGTTGTGAAGTCTTGAAGTTTCATCAGTTGCGCGCCTACTTGAAGTTATTCTTCCGTGCACGGAGTTCCGCGAACACTTCCACATCCGTCGCCTGTTCCATGCCGAGAACCTTCCGGATCTCGGGAGAGTCGCAGCGCATGTAGGGATTGGTTTTCAGTTCTTCACTGATTGATGTGGGGCAAGTCATCTTGTCCTGCGCGCGCTGCGCCTTCACCGCGGCAGCGCGCATCTGCAGAGCCTTGTTGCCGGGCTCGACGGTGAGCGCAAACTTGGCATTGGCTTCGGTATATTCATGCCCGCAATAAACCGAGGTCATGGGCTGCAACTCGCGGAACTGGTTCACCGAGTGGAACATTTCCTCCATGGTGCCTTCGAACACACGCCCGCAGCCCATGGCAAACAGCGTATCCGCCGCAAAAAGCAGAAAATCATCGATGAACTGATAGGCCACATGCCCCGCCGTATGCCCCGGGCAGGCGAAAACCCTCATCTTGCGCTGGGCGATCTCGAAAACATCGCCGCCCTTCACCGTCTTGCGGATGCCGGGGATTTTGTCCTTCTCCTTTTCCGGCCCGATGATGGTGCAGCCGAAGTGTTCCTTCAGTTCAAGATTGCCCTCCACGTGATCTACGTGATGGTGCGTGGTGAGAATATGCGTGAGTTGCCAGCCGCGCTTTTTTAGGTTGTCGGCAATAGCCGCCGCATCTGGCGCATCGATACTGAGCGTGGTGCCCGAGCGCGAGTCATGCACCAGCACGCCATAATTGTCGCTGCGGCAGATGAATTGGTGGAGTTCGAGATTTGACATGGAAATACGCCCTTAACCATCATCTCAGCGCCATTCAATTGCTTTGTCACATAGGCTAGAAAATAGCCATGCATGTTGTTGACTTGAGGAACTTCTACGAGACTGCGCTGGGCCGGCTCACTGCAGAGCTTTTGGCGCGGCGGTTGAAGCAACTTGCACCCGCGGGCAATGGCCAGACGGTCATGGGCCTTGGCTTTGCCCATCCCTATTTCACCGCCATGGCTCATGAAGATGCAACGTCGTTCTCCTTCATGCAGGCAAGGCAGGGCGTCATTCATTGGCCGCAAGAAGGCCCTGTCCGTTCAGCCCTTGTCGATGAATGCGACCTTCCATTGGTTGAAAGCGTGGTCGATCTGGCGCTCGTCGTTCACGGACTTGAATTCGCCGATACGCCCGACGACATGCTCCACGAAGTCTGGCGGGTGCTCGCCCCGCAGGGCCGCCTCGTGCTGGTGATTCCAAACCGGCGCGGATTATGGGCGGCCTCTGAGAAAACGCCCTTCGGCCATGGCCAGCCCTTTTCAAGACAGCAGATTGCGGAACTCCTCAAGGAAACGAAATTCGACGTCACGCGCTGGGATACGGCCTTGCATTTTCCGCCCATGCGCCACAGCACGGCCATCAAAACCGCCCGCCATTTCGAACAGGTCGGGCGCGTCACCCTCAGTGCATTCTCCGGCGTCACCATCGTTGAGGCGGTGAAACAAGTCTACGCCTTCTCGTCAGGAAAGCGCGCGCGACGGCTCGTTCCCCGCTTCCGCCCGGTGCTTTTGCCTGCGCCACACGGCATGCGAGCGTCCCGACAAGACCAGTTCCCATCACGTAGTTAAACAGTCTAAGAGGGTGCCGGAACAGTCCGTGCACCATTGATGAACAACAACAATCAAAATCCGGCCCTTGAAGCGCTTCGCCAGGAACTGGACGCCATTGACGGCAAGCTTTTGGACTTGCTCGGCAAGCGCTTTTCCGTCACCGAACAGATGAAAGCCCTCAATCATGTCAAGGGCGGCCCGGTGCAGTCACCCCTCCGGCCCTCCCGTGAAACGCAGATCTTGCGCCGCCTGCTGCAAGACGCCGTATTCAAGGACCTCGATCCTGCCTTTGTCGTCAGGATCTGGCGGGCGATCCTCACCGAATCGAGCCAGCGCCAATCCACCACCACCATTCACATCACCAGGAAGCTTTCCAGCGCCATCGGCAACCGCCTACGCATCCGCGACCATTTCGGCCCCATGGCGGTAGAGGAATGGAAGGATGAGGCCCAGGCCCTCATGCAGGTGAACACCTCCCCCCGCGACCTCTGCATTGTCGAAACGGAGGGCAACTGGATTGGCCCCATGATCGAGGGCAAGTCCGGCCAGGCCCGGGTCATTGCCAGCCTGCCCGTCATCCGGGAAGGCGAGGTGCCCAAGCTCCTCATCATCGGCCATGTGACGACCGAGCCCACCGGCCAGGACGAAACGCTGCTGATCACCCAGGGAAATTTACCCCGCGATTTCGCCCCCCAGCCCGCCTGGCAGGTCAAGGTCGGTCCCTTCCGCCTGTCGGGCCTCCCCGGCTATTTCTCCGAACATGAGAGCCCCATTGTGGGGCTTTCCCGTTCCAACATCTCCCTTGGCCTGATGCTGGCGGGGCGCTATCCCTCGGCCATCGAGGTATAACGTCATGTCCACGCCACCGCAGGGGCGGCCAGAACCGCGCCCCGGCATCCTGACCATTGCGCCTTACGTGCCCGGCAAGAGCACGGCCAGGGGCGCGAAGGTGCACAAGCTTTCTTCCAATGAATCGCCGCTGGGTGCGAGCCCTGCGGCCCTTGCAGCCTATCGTGACGTCGCCTCCCATCTTGAACGCTATCCCGATGGCAGCGCCACAGCCCTACGCCAAGCCATTGCCGCCCGCTATGGCCTGGCGCCCGATCGCATTGTCTGCGGCGCCGGTTCCGACGAGCTGTTGCAGCTCTTGGCTCACGGCTATCTCGGTGAAGGCGACGAGGCCATCCACACCCAGCACGGCTTTCTGGTTTATCCCATCGCCATCGCTTCCAATGGCGCGAAGGCCATTGTCGCACCGGAGAAGAATCACACCGCCGATGTCGATGCGATCCTCAAGCTTGTGACGGCAAAGACAAAGCTTGTCTTCCTCGCCAATCCCAATAACCCGACGGGAACCTACATGCCCTTCAGCGAGGTGAAGCGGCTGCATGCCGGCTTGCCGGGCCATGTGCTGCTGGTGCTTGATGCCGCCTATGCGGAATTCGTCCAGGCCAATGATTATGAGCCGGGCCTCGCGCTTGTCTCCGAGTTCGATAATGTGGTGATGACGAGAACCTTCTCGAAAATCTACGGGCTGGCGGCACTGCGCCTCGGCTGGGCCTACTGCCCCGCCCATGTGGCCGATGTGCTGAACCGCATCCGCGGGCCCTTCAATGTGTCGTCAGCCGCCATCGCCGCCGGTGTTGCCGCCATCAATGACCAGCCCTTCATGGACAAGGCGCTCGCTCACAACAGCAAATGGCTGCCCTGGCTCGCAACAGAGATCGGCAAGCTTGGCATTGTGGTCACGCCCAGCGTCGGCAATTTCCTGCTGTTAAATTTTCCGAAGGCGAAACCTGCAGACAAGGCCGATGCTTTCCTATTGGATCACGGCATCGTGGCCCGCCGCATGGAAGCCTACGGCTTGCCCCAAGCGCTGCGCCTCACCATTGGCGATGAAGAAGCAAATCGTGCAGTGGTGGCAGCCTTGAAGGAGTTCATGGCGTGAGCGCGGAATTCGAACGCATAGCAGTTTTGGGGCTAGGCCTTATCGGCTCTTCCATCTGCCATGCGGTCAAGAAATTTGGCGGAGCCAAAGACATCGTCGGCCACGCCAAGAGCGCCGAAACACGGAAAATCGCGCTGGAACTTGGCCTGGTCTCGAAAGTCTTCGAGAACCCGGCTGATGCAATGAAAGGCGCCGATCTCGTCATCCTCTGCGCGCCAATCGGTGTCTGCGGCGCAATTGCCGCCGCCATCGGCCCTGCTATCGAACCGGGTGCCATCGTCACCGATGTGGGTTCCGTGAAAGGCGCCATCGTGCGCGACTGCGCCTCACATATCCCGACGCATGCCCATTTCATTCCGGGCCATCCCATCGCCGGCACCGAGCAGTCTGGCCCGCGCTCAGGTTTCGCCGATCTCTTCCAGAACCGCTGGTGCGTCCTGACGCCGCTGCCCGGCACCGATGAAGCTGCGGTTCAAAAGCTTGAAGACTTCTGGCAGCGCCTCGGCTCCAAAGTCGACCGCATGTCGGTGGAGCATCATGATCTGGTGCTTGCCATGACCAGCCATCTGCCGCACTTGATCGCCTATAATTCCGTTGCCACCGCCGCCGACCTTGAGGAAGTGACGCAATCGGAAGTCATCAAGTTCTCCGCTGGCGGTTTCCGCGACCTGACGCGCATCGCCGCCTCCGATCCCACCATGTGGCGCGATGTCTTCCTCAACAACAAGGAAGCCGTGCTCGAAATGCTGGGCCGCTTCATGGAAGAGCTTTCCATGCTGCAAAGGGCCATCCGCTGGGGCGACGGCGAGACGCTGTTCAACCTGTTCACGAGAGCCCGTGAAATCCGCAAAGGCATCATCGCGGCAGGCCAGGATACGGCCGCTCCAGACTTCGGCCGCGATCCCAGCCACAAGGGCTGAGACTTGAGGATGGACGAAGAACGCTGGATCTTTGCCTATGGCTCGCTGATCTGGAACCCCGGCTTCGAATTCGAGCGCTGCGTGCCGGCAAGGCTGCGTGGCTATCACCGCAAGCTCTGCGTCTATTCCTTCCACTATCGCGGCAACCCAGACACGCCGGGTCTCGTCTTTGGCCTCGACCGCGGCGGCTCCTGCCAGGGCGTTGCCTACAAGATCGCCGCCACGAACTGGCCCGCCGTTCATGAGTACCTGACAAAACGCGAGCTCATCACCGAGGTCTACCGGGAAGTCATAAAGCCCGTGACCTTGGCCAATGGTGGCGGCATCGTTCATGCCATGACCTATGTGGTCAACCACGGCCATCCCCAATGCGCCCGCACCCTCAAGGATGAAATCATCTTGCAGCTGGTGAGGCAGGGTCACGGGGAGGCGGGCTTCAATATCGACTATGTCCGCGCCACCCACCGCAAACTGGCGGAATTAGGCATCCGCGACGACAATCTGGACCGCATTGCCATGCTGTTGGATGCCTAGCCAAAAGGTCGCATTAGGCCGCACCACGCCGTTGCCGGAATTGACTATGGCAGGCCCCACCCCTAGAGGTTCCGCCACATTTCCCCGGAGCATGTTCCGCCAAAGTGGAGACCGGTTTGGCGACCAAGAACATGCTCCAGCATATTGAGT
>JBIOWL010000390.1:0-3945 GCA_044868645.1 Aestuariivirga sp. | reverse complement strand
CATTGGCTTTCCTGTTTTGTGGGCCAGCACAAGGACGCCGCCGGCGCGTTGCAAGCCCTGTCGCTGTCCACTCAAAAGGCACTGACAGCCGCAATGTTCCTGCCCAGCGGAGATGGTGGCGCAATTCTGGCGGCACAAGACAAAATCGGGTCTCCGCTCGCAAACAGCGCATTCGCCATTGCGGCACTGTTGGCCTTCCCGCCAAATGGCACCATCCGGCGCTGCGAAGCAGATCAATGTGGTGGCTACTTTCTTGACATCAGCCGTTCAAAGCCGCGGCGCTGGTGTTCCATGGACGGCTGCGGCAACCGGGAGAAAATGCGCCGCCACAGGCACAAGCTTCGTGCTGAGGAGCAGGTGGAATCACTTGAGAGAGGAAAGCTGCGCCAGATTTAATGCTCGCCGCGCTCAATTCCCCATCAGGGGTTTGCGCAAGCCCGACACCGCATTGGCATGGGCATCGAAGCCTTCATATTCGGCGAAGGCCTTGGCGTGAGGGGCAAGCAAGGCATAGCCCGCAGGCGTCACTTTCACCAGCGAAGTCCGCTTCAAAAAGTCATGGACCGAAAGGGCAGAACCCGTCCGGGCCCAGCCGCCGGTGGGTAAGACATGGGAGGGCCCCACCACGAAATTGGCAAGCGTTGAGGGTGCATACTCACCCAGAAGGATTTCCCCGGCATTCTTCACTTTCGCGGCATAGCGTTCAGGCTGTTTGGAAAGGATCTGCAGATGTTCCGGCGCATAGTCATTGATGAACTGTATGGCCTCGTCCTCATCCCGCGCCAGAAGAACGCCGCCCAAGGGCCCCGACAAGACAGTTGAGGCAAACTCCACACGCTGCGCCGACATTTGCTTGTAGAATTCATCGAACGCCGCCAGCGCCCCGCGGGCAATCTTCTCGTCCCAAGTAACGAGATAACCCGAAGAGTCGGGCCCGTGTTCTGACTCAATGAGAAGATCCATCGCCGCCAGTTTCCCGTTCGTCGTGCCATCCGCCAGCACGATCACCTCCGATGGACCCGCGGGCGTCCCCACATCGACTATGTCAGCGACCAGCCGCTTGGCCGCCGCAACCCAGGGAGAACCGGGGCCGACAATCTTCGCCACGGGCGAAATGGTCTTGGTGCCATAGGCTGCCGCCGCAATGCCCTGCGCGCCGCCCGCTTTATACACTTTTGAGACACCCGAAAGCTTCGCCGCAACCAGCGTTGCATCATCAATTGAGCCATCGGGTCCCGGCGGCGTGATGATCGAGACGTTCTCCACGCCCGCTATTTTGGCAGGGATCGCCATCATCAGCACGGAGGAGGGGAAGGCCCCCTTGCCGCGCGGCACGTAAGCCGCAACAGAGGTGATGGGCGTGACACGGTCTCCGGCAAAGACACCGGGCCGCAACTCCTTCATCCATTCCTTCTCGGGCATCTGCGCCGCGTGGAAGAGCCTGATGCTTTCAGCGGCAAATTCCATGGCTTCGCGCATCTTTGGCGCAAGCGTGTTCTCGGCGCGGGAAAAATCATCCGCCGTCGCGGCAATGGCATCTGCCCTCACCGGCGCCTTGTCGAACTGTTGTGCAAAACGCGCCAGCGCCTGATCGCCTTCACGGCGAACAACTTCGATGATCGGCTTCACCTTTTCGATGTAACCCGAAAGATTGGTTTCCGTGCGGGTGAGCAGGACCCGGCGTTGCCCTGCTGAGAGCTTCGCAAGCACATGGAAATTGGCGGATTTTCTGGGCATCATCGCCGTTTAGCAGATCGCCCCTTTGCGGCAAGTAGGGGCGGCAAGAACAAGCCAAAAACGCCCCCTCCCTCGCGGAAGGGGGCGCCAATTCGTGTTACGTTTGCCGGCTCACGGCATTACTGCGTGGCTGGCGCAGGATTAACGGTCTGAGGCACCTGATTCATCGAAAGTGAATCCCGGATGGCCCTTTGATCCGCTTCATCCTCCAGCTTCTGGGCATATGCCGTCTTGAATGCCGGCGCCGCTTCCAGCTCGGCCAGGGAGACGTTCAGTATGACATTTGCTGAATCAAAACTCTCGCTCTGGGAGATGGTCATGCGGTTGAGGGCAACGGCAACTTCCTTTTCGCCCATGCCCAAAAAGCCGCCTACACCGATGACGACGCCAACGACATCACCGCTCGGATTGATGATGACGTCATTTACATCGCCGACAGTTTGGTTATCGGGCGAATGAACCCACGAGCCGATCAGCGCGCTGGCAAGATAGGTGTTCTTGTCCTGCATGATGATCTGGCCCGCAATGGGCTTTGGAGGAGCTTCCTTGGTCGCATCAACCAGCGGCGGCTCCAGCAGCGGATCAGGGTTCGGAGGTGGCGCATTTTGCGCCAACAGGGCACCCGATGCCGATGCAAGGATGACAGCAGCGGTAGCGACAGTGACGTGCTTGATCATGACATTCTCCTCTCATGATGAAGGCAGGAACCAGATAAAGGCAGGAACCCCGGTTCTGGTTCCAAACAATCTCCGTCCACATTGAAGCAATCGCACAACGCCACAAGGCAGCCCGAAGACTGCTTCGGTGCTGCGCGTCTGCCGGATTTACGTGGGGTGGTGGGGCCGTCTGTTCAAGGAAAATTTGGTGGCCCCCAAGCCTTTTTGCACTGCAAAATAGTAGCAAAAATTGTGTGTTTTTGCAGGGGCTTGTGCATGCGCCAGAGCGGTGGGATGGTGCCGCCAATCAAAGGGCGAAGCGATGAAAACGGCAATCGCGATTTTGGCCTTGGCAATTGCCTTCGGTGGAGGCGCGGCGGAAGCCGCCTTCAAGGGCTGCTATGAACGCGTCTATGATGCGAAATATCTCCGCCAGCACAGACAGCAGCTCGTTACCAAGATCCGGCTGCAGATCGGCGTGGGCCAGGGCTATGACGGCCCCTTTGAATATCTCGACAGGCTTGATGCCGTGCTGCGCAACACCAGGCGCTATGACGGCAATCTCATTGAATGCGAGCCCCTTGGCGATGAGCTTTCCTGCGGCATTGAGGCCGATGGCGGCACCTTCACCATCACAGACCGTGGGCTGGACAGGGGCAGGCAGGCCATCCGCATCACCAATCTGGGCTACATGAATTTCGGCGATGACGAGAACGCAAAGTCCGTGGAAGCCAATGGCGAAAACCGCGAGTTCCGCCTCTATCTCATCACTGACGGCCCATGTCCGTGATTAGGAAAGCTCATAATAACCCTCATCCTGAGGTGCCCGCGGAACGCGGGCCTCGAAGGATGTGCCGTGAGCTGATATTGCTATCCAATGTCCGGCGCATGGGTTTACATTCTGAAATGTGTGGATGGTAGTTACTACACGGGGCTGACACGACATGAACTGCCGGAATCCCGCATGGATCAGCACAATCAAGGAACCGACCCGGCGGCTTACACATTTTCCAGAAGGCCCGTAAAGCTGGTGCATTCAGAGCATTTTGACTGGGTGACGGAGGCAATTGCAGCTGAAAGACAAATCAAGGGCTGGAGCAGGGCGAAGAAAGAAGCATTCATCCAAGGCAACTGGAAAAGCCTTCAGAAACTTTCAAAGCGGCGCGGAGGCGAGCAAAACAAGTAAGAATGCTTCGAGGCTTGTGCTGCGCACAAGCACCTCAGCATGAGGAAAAAGCGACGCGGGTGCTCAAATAATCTCGTCCTCATCGGGCGTCGGCAGAACGGGCTCCTTGGCCTTGTGCCGGATGCGCGCCAGATGGAACAGCGCATCGCCGCGGTTGACGATGGGAAGATTGGTGCGCCCGATGATGATGCCGTCATCTTCCGCGAACACCGGCACCGTCACCGTGCCCATGGGATCGGTGATGATGCCGATGGGTTCCCGGAGGCCCACCTTGTCGCCCACCTGCCGCACCGAATGAAGAATGCCGCCTTCCGGCGCGCGCACCCAGGTGCTGGAATTGCTCTGCACTGGTTTGTGATCGGGCGA
>JBIOWL010000389.1:0-2558 GCA_044868645.1 Aestuariivirga sp. | reverse complement strand
CTTGCCCGATGAAGTCTTCTTTTGGCAACGCGCCATCGTGAGCGTCCTCGAGGTTATTCTTATTCTTTCTTTTCTCGGCTTTCTCATGTCATTCATGCCCTTGATTGGCGCCCACAGTTCAGTTGCTGCCGCATCGGCAAAGAGTCCAGGTTCAACGACGGATGCGGCCTAGCTCTCAGGCCGCAAGGGCGCTCAATCTCTTGCGTGCATCGATAATCGATATGGCCACATCACCCAGAGAGTAGAGAGCAATCCACGCTACGCAGATCGGTATCGCGTCCATCGCCCATGCGATTGCCACGATGAAGGGAAAAAGTGTGTCAAGGCCTGACAGGAATGAAAAGAAGGCGAAACGATCAGGTCTTTGCTGTTCTGTTGAGGCTGCTGGGGCAACACGGTCGAGATTGTAGCGCGCCAACCGCGCAAGCGCAGCGCCCCATGCAGCCACTGCCATAGTTGTCGCCTGATTGAGCGCAAGCGGCCAGGGAAACATCTGGTCGGCAACATAGCCGATGGTCACATATGCGACTCCGCGATAGGCAAGATCGGTGACGAGGTCCCAATAGTGTCCACTCACGCTCACTCTTCCGGTTGCCCGGGCCAGCGCCCCATCGGTGCAGTCGAGAATATTGAAGAGGAGCGCCATGACCAGCATTGCCGCCAATGCCTCATCCGGCTCGTACAGTATTGCTGCAGCAATCATGGCCGGCAACAGAAGAGCCGCGGTTGCCGTCACGGTGCTTGGCCTGATGCGGGTTGCCGACAGCAACCATGTGAGAACAAGCGCAGGCGGCCGGTACACAATTGCGGACCCCCAGTCTGTGAGCACTTCCTCTGGATACTTCCCGCCATAGTAGGTGCCGAATAGCTTTTGCAATCGTAGGAGTTGCTTTGCCATAATGATGTGATGTACTTGTAGTTGCAATGCAAAGTAAAGCTGGAACTCGTCCTTTGGGGGAAAAATGACGGTATCCACGGCTGTTATATTGGCGGCCGGCCGCGGAACCCGGCTTGCCGGCGCGGGATTGGATGTTCCAAAGGGCCTTGTCGAGATCGGCGGCGAAACGCTTGTCGGTCGCTCGGTGCGCCTCCTTCAGCAGCGCGGAATAATCGATGTCCTGTTGGTCACGGGCCATCAGTCGCCACTCTACGAGGCGTTTGCGGCCGCCCGCCAGGGGGTTCGCTGTCTCTACAACCCGAACTACAGCGCGATGGGATCGCTCGAAAGTCTCTGCTGCGCGCTGAACGTGGCCACAAAGCCTTTTTTGCTGCTCGACTCCGACATTCTCTACGAAAGCCGTGGGCTGGATGCGCTTCTGAAAGATCCCGCCGAGAATGCGGCACTGATTTCAAGCCCCACCGGCTCCGGCGATGAGTTCTATGTCTGGACCGACGGCGCGCAAAACATTCACCATTTTTCCAAATCGATTGCCGACAAGCTCGAGGCGCCCGCCGGCGAGCATGTTGGCATTCTCAAAATTGGGGTGTCGCTGCAGGGAGCCATGCTCGTCCACGCGCACGGCAAATTGCGCCGGGAGCCGATGATTCCCTATGAGTTGCTTCTGATAGAACTTCTTCAGGAGCATGCGATGAAGAACACCTTCGTGCATGATCTCCTGTGGTCGGAGATCGACAATGAAGAAATGCTTGTGACGGCGCGCAATGTCGTCTGGCCTGGATTGCTCAGGCTGGGCGATCGCTAAACATGGCCAAGAATGTCTCTACCTTGACATTGGCCTGCGCTGGCTTGCGCGCTTTGCCGCGCGGCCTCGTTGTTTGGGTGAATACCATGCGCGAAATTCCCGGCCAAAATTGAGCCAGACCGCAGCAATGCGCTCGCTCGGCCGTCCGGCCCTGTTATCCTGAAGGAACACAAGAAGCAGTGTTCCCACCGCCATCACGCCGAACACCGGCCACATGGTGACCAGCGGTGAAAAGCCCGCCTTGTCCGTAAGAAGGCCGCCGAACTGGATCAGCTGTTGATAAAGAATCATGAAGCCAAAGCTCAAGACCCCTTGAACCACATTCCGTCCGCGTGTGTTCGCCTGGGCGCACAATGTGGCCAGCAAAGGCAGGAACAGGCTCGAAAGGATGATCACAAGCTTCCTGTTCAGTTCAGATGACATTTCGGATTCCAGCGTTCCGGGAGGAGGAGAATTGGCCCTCGCGTAGAGATCGATCAGGGAAAACTCTTGCTCATCGTCTCCCTGGTCTCGGAACTTGATTGTCTGCGAGGCGAGGGGAAGCGCCAGAAGTTCAAACTTGTAAAGATCCGGAGAGTCCTGCCGGCCGGCATAGGGGGCAGGGCCGGGTTCGAAGACCGAGCGGATTCCATCACGCAATACCAGCGTGATATACTTGCCATTTGTGGCAGCTTCGCCTCTCTCCGCCGTGATCTGGGTCGATCCGCCATCTTCGCCCTGTTCGTAGAGGAACACCTTGCTGAAGGTCCTGGCATCGGCGTCAATGCTTTCAACAAGGATCGTTTGGCGGCCGACATTCATGAACACGCCCTCTTGCATAGCGAAATAGGGCGGGACGCTCTCGAGGTGAAACCT